>JACQFH010000184.1 GCA_016200145.1 Planctomycetia bacterium
CCCAACAATCCGACGCTCTATCACCTGAACCCGGCGTACACGCTCGCACGCCGGCAGTTGATCATCGGATCCACGGCCGAGATCGTCCGCGACGTGATCGACGATCTCGATCGTCAGGCAGCCTTCCCGGTCGGAACCGCGATATCTGCGGAACGATTTACCGACCAGCAAGAACTGTTTCTGGGAGATATCAGCGATTTTCTGCGGGAATTTCACGAGCGCTTCGTGCGCGGCGCGATCCTCAAGCAGGGGCTGACTCACGACGACGCCTCAAAGGAAATTGGAGTGCTGCACAGCCTGCTCAGTCGTGTGGGCAGCGTCAGAACTGGCCATGTGATCGCCAACGACCATTTCGATCTCTTTCTGCAGGCAGGACCCAAAGCGGGCAGCGGAAAATAGAAGACAGTCGGGTGCGGCGGAGTAAACGGGACGACAAGAATGACGACCGCGCAGGAAGCCCTCGACAGTTTTCAGCCCGGCGCGGCCTGGCGGCCGTATGAGCCCCGCGCTGCCGATCCCTGGGATGACGTCAAGGTCGCGCACCTGCACCGGCGGGCGGGTTTCGGCGCAAATTGGCAGACGATCACCGACGGCGTCAGGTCGGATCCCGGCCGGATCGTCGAACAGCTCATGACGGGCGCGGCGGGAGAATCCGAGCGCGATTTCGAGTCGCAGGTGGCGCGCCTGCGCGACGGGGTGATCAAAGGCCGCGATCCACTCGAGGTCAGGGCCCTGTGGCTGTACCGCATGCTGTACTCGCCGTGGCCGCTGCGCGAGCGGATGACTTTGTTCTGGCACAATCACTTTGCGACGTCGAACGCCAAGGTCCGCTCGCTGGACCTGATGCAGCGCCAGAACGAGACCATCCGCCGCCACGCGCTGGGGCATTTCGACGCGCTGCTGGCCGAAATGACGGTCGACCCAGCCATGATCGTCTGGCTCGACGCCGAGAGCAACAGGAAGAACGCGCCCAATGAGAACTACGCCCGCGAGGTGATGGAGCTGTTCAGTCTGGGGGTCGGGAACTACACAGAGAAAGACATTCAGGAAGCGGCGCGGGCCTTCACCGGCTGGAAGAGCAAAGACGGCCGCGCCGTGTTCGACCCCGCGGAGTTTGACGAAGGCGAGAAAACCGTGTTCGGCCGGACCGGCCGCTGGTCGGGCGGCGATGTGGTGCGCTTGTGCCTGTCGCACGAGGCCTGTGCGCGGTTCATCGTCCGCAAGCTGTTCCGCGAGCTAATCAGCGAAACGGCCATTCCGAGCGATTCGCTGCTCGAGCCGCTCGTTTCCGGGTTCCGTTCGCGCAACTACGACGTCGCCTGGCTCGTCGAAACGATCTTGCGGAGCAATGTCTTCTTCTCTGGCGCGGCGATTCGGCAGAAAGTCAAAAGCCCCTGCGATTTTCTGGTGGGATCGATGCTGGCCCTGGAAGGGCGCCCCAGCCTGACGATGCTCGTCGAGGCCTGCGATTCGCTGGGGCAGAGCCTGCTTTTTCCGCCCAGCGTCAAGGGCTGGGACGGCGGCCGCGCCTGGATCAACTCGTCCACGCTGCTAAAACGGCAGAACCTGGCGTTCAAGATCACGCGCGGCGTGGGAGCAGGCGTCAGAACCGATCCGGCGCGCCTCCTCGACGAAAAGCGGATGGAAGCCATTCGCGCCGGCAAAGGTGCCGCCGAACGGCCCGATCCCGCCAAATTACTCAGGCAGCACGAGCTGCTGGGACCTGAAAAGATCGCCGAGTTCTTTCTGCGGCTGTTTCATCAACACGTCGACCCGCGCGCTTTGCGGTCGATCGTCGCAGAACTCGAAGCGGAACGTGCCGCTCAGTCGGCAGTACTTTACGGCGATCCGGCGGGAGAGTCGGGGCTGGCCCGCACCGCGGCGCACCTGGCGATGACGTTGCCCGAATATCAACTGGCCTGAGGAACATTTCATGCCGATCTCTCGACGCGACTTCCTGGCCTCATCCGCGGCGCTGGCCTGTGCGACGGGCGCATCGGCGTTCTGGAAGAGCGTGGCCCTGGCGGCGCCGGCTGCCGATCAACCCGGGGCCGCCGATACGATCCTCGTGGTGATCGAACTCACCGGCGGAAACGACGGCCTCAATACCGTGATTCCGCATGGCGACCCGGCGTATGCCGCGGCACGTCCGAAATTGAAGCCGGCGGGAAACAGGATCGTCCGCATCAACGACAGCCTGGCGTTCCATCCTGCCCTGGGTGGGTTGGCAAAGCTGCTCGAACGTTCGCAACTGACGATCCTTCAGGGAGTTGGCTATCCCAATCCAAATCGCTCGCACTTCACGTCGATGGACATCTGGCACACGGCGATGCTTACGCCAGAGGAAGCCTATGGATGGCTGGGCAAGGGGATCGAAAAGCTTGGCTCGGCAATCAACGGCATCGCCGTCGGCGGCGACACAACTCCGCGCGCTCTGTCCGGGCCAACGGGGAGGGCTGTCACGTTGCGGACGCTGGCCGACTACGACCTGCAGGTCGCCGGTTCAGGGGACAGCGACCGACGACGACTCGTGATCCAGAACTTTGCCGCTCGAGCATCGGCCGACTCGGGAGATCTGGCCGATCTGGTCAGGCAGTCGTCTCGCGAAACCTATCGTTCTCTCGCGCGGCTCCGTCAGATTGCCGCGCGATACGACACGCCGGTCAAATACCCGACGACCGGGCTGGCCGGGCGTCTCAAGCTGGTGGCCCAGCTTATCGCCGCAGGGGTTCCCGAGCGGGTGTATTACACGTCGCTCGGCGGATTCGACACGCATTCGAATCAGGGCGAGCAGCACCACAATCTGCTGGCCGAGCTGTCGGGCGCGATCGAAGCGTTCCAGTCCGACATCGCGCATCATGGTCAGCAAAAACGCGTGCTGACGGTCACGTTTTCAGAATTCGGCCGGCGCGTGAAAGAGAATGCGTCACTGGGGACCGACCACGGAGCCGCATCGCAGATGTTCGCCGTCGGCGAAGCCGTGAACGCCGGTCCGCTGGGAGATCATCCGAGCCTGACTGACCTGGACGACGGCGATCTCAAATTCCACACCGACTTCCGCCGCGTGTATGCGACGATCCTCGATCAGTGGTTGAAGGTCCCGAGCGCCGAAATCCTGGGGGCTGAGTTCAAGCCGATCGAGCTGTTCAAGGCGGCGGCGGCGTGACAAAACGGCAGGGTGCGACTCATTGACGTGCCCCGGCCGCTTTTTCGGCGGCCGGGGCACTGCATAGCGCGCTCACGCCTCCGCAAAGGCGTCTTGCAAGACGACGTTGCCCGCGAGGCGGCTTTACTCAATGCCCAGCGTGCCCTCCAGTGTCCCGGCCGCCGCAAAAGCGGCCGGGACACGAGCACTCTACCCGTCGTAGATCGTGGGCGATCGCCCGTAGCGGTAGACGGTCGGCCGTTGCGTATTAGGGCGCAGCACCTCCACCGGCGGGCTTAATCGATGCCCCCGGTCGAGAAGCCACGCAATGATGAAGCCCGCGGCAAAGCCTCCGACGTGCGCCCACCAGGCGACCCCTCCCGATTCGCTCGACGTGATCGAAAATGTCCCCTGGAAAAACTGCATCGCGAACCAGATGATCAGGAAAAGAGGCGCCGGCACGACCATGATCTGAATGAAGAACACGATCGGCACCAGGGCTTCTACGTGGGCCCGCGGATACAGGTAGAGATATGCTCCCATAACGCCGGCAATGGCCCCGCTCGCGCCGATTGTGGGCACCGTCGGTGATGCGTTCAGCACCAGGTGCGCCGCACTCGCCGCGATCCCGCAGCCCAGGTAAAAGAGCACGTACCCGAAGTGCCCGAACCGGTCTTCGACGTTGTCGCCGAAAATGTGCAGGAACCACATGTTCCCCAGGAAGTGCATCCACCCCCCGTGCAGAAACGTGCAGGTGAGCAGCGTGATCCAGGGCGAAAACTTCAGCGGCGGCAGCTCGCGTTCAATCGTCCGTTTCTCGATTCCGTCCTGCGTTCGCACCAGCACGGCTTCCTCGACGGGGATCGTCGCATCGGGATGATAAACCCGCACTGGGATCATTCCGAAGGTCTCGACGATTTCGTCCTGCCCGTCGTGGCTGTCGGCCAGTTGCGCGAGAAACACCAGCCCGCACACGGCGATGATCAGGTAATTGACCACCGGAAACGTCCGCGGAGGAATATTATCGCGGAGGGGGAGCATTGCTGGATTCGGCTGGGTTGCTGGGGAACGAGTTGTTGAGATTATACCGTTCACATCGCGCAACGGACATTGCCGGAACTTTGCGTGCCCCGTCCAATCGACGTGCCACGGCCGCCGCAAAAGCGGCCGGTGCACGGGCGCATTGCAAATCGCCGTGGGACGGCAGTACATTCTTGAAGAATCGAACTGCCCGAAATACCGAACACGCCATCATGAGCACCACGCTTCCGTTACCCTCCCTCCCGCGCACACGCCCCGTCGTTGCGGGGAACCATGCGGCGGTGGCTTCGGCGCATCCGCTGGCGTCGAGCGTCGGCATCGATCTGCTCAAGGCCGGTGGCCACGCTGTCGATGCCGTCGTCGGCATGGCCGTGGCGCTGGGAGTGGTCGAGCCGTACATGAGCGGCGTGGGGGGCGTCGGGTTCCTGCTGCTGCATGAAGCCGGCGGCACGACGCGCGTCCTTAACTTTTGCGGCAACACGCCGGCCCTGGCGACCCCCGACAAGTTCACGAACGAAACGAAAGAGCACGGCATCCGGGCGCCGCTCATTCCCGGCAACGTCGCCGGCTGGTTCGAGGCGCATCGCCGTTACGGGCGGCTGCCGATGGAAAAGGTGCTGACCCCGGCCATCGAATTTGCCGAGCGCGGATTTCCCTTGCACCCGTTCAATGTCGAGATGATCCGCAGCTCGATGCCGCGGCTGAATCCGGCAGGACTGGCGATCTACGGACACGTGCCGCTGCGCATCGGCGCGATCCTCAAGCAGACCGATTTGGGAAAGACGCTGCGGCGTCTGGCGGTCGAAGGGCCCGAATACTTTTATCACGGCGATCTGGCCGACCGCATCTGCCGCTTCATGAGCGACGAAGGCGGGCTGATTACAAAAGACGATCTCGCTGGCTACCGTCCCGACTGGGAATCGCCGATCGAAGTGACATACCGCGGCCTGACCGTCAAAACCTGTCCGCCCAATAACGAGGGCTTTCAGATTCTGCAGACCCTGAAGCTGCTGGAATCATTCGACCTGGCAGAGTTCGGACACAATTCTGCCGATTACATTCATCTGGTGAGCGAGGCTGTGAAGCTGGCGGTCGCCGATCGCATTCGCTGGGCGGGAGATCCCCGGTTCCACCCGGTGCCGCTCGACCGCCTGCTGAGCGAATCATACATCGCCGAACGCCGCAAGCGGATCGACCGCCAGCGTGCCTCACACAGCGAAGGCGAGCGCTGGCACGGCAAGACCCCGGTCGAGCCGATCCGGCCCGGTCAGGTTGAGGGGCTGACGACACACCTGGCGGCGGTGGACGACCAGGGGAATGTCGCCAGCATCACGCAATCGCTGGGGAACGGCTTCGGATCGGGGATGGTCGTCCCTGAGACGGGAGTGGCCCTCAACAGTTTTGCCCACTGGTGTGAGATCGATCCCGAGTGCCCGACCCCCAACCTGATGGCGCCCGGCAAGCGCTGGGCCGCCTGCATGGCGCCCGTGCACGTTTTCCGGGACGCCGGGGGGACAGGCCAGCCATTCTGGTTTTCGATTGCGACGCCCGGAAGTTACGGCATCCTGCACACCACAGTGCAGATGCTGCTTAACGTGGTCGAGTTTGGAGCCGACTGCCAGGCGGCCATCGAGGCGCCCCGCTTCCGATTGTGGGAAGAAACGCGGATGCAGATCGAAACCAGGGTGCCTGCCCCGGTTCTCAGGGAACTGAGCCGCCGCGGCCACCTGCTGGAACTGGTCGGCGACTACAACTACGTCGTGGGGGGCGGACAGTCGGTGATGATCGATCCCGAAACCGGCGCGCGTCTGGCCGGCGCCGACCCCCGCCGTGATGGATACGCCCTCGCCTATTAGCTTGTTTGCCAATTCCGGCCAAACTATAATCTGGCCCGGTCGATTGCCGCACCGCCCGACGGACGGCAATCCCGGTCTGGGGTGCTCGCCCGCCGTGGAGTTCTTCACCAGTTGAGCTGGGCGCGTCCAAATCGTATCCATTCCTCGGTCTGAAATGACTGATTCAAAATTCGACAGGAGCGTAAACTGTGTCCGCAGTACGAGTTGGCATCAACGGGTTTGGTCGGATCGGTCGCATTGTTTTTCGCGTGATGGCGTCCCGCCCGCAGGAGTTCGACATCGTCGCCATCAATGACCTGGGCAATCTCCCCTGGAAGGCCGAGGCGGTCGAAGTCGCGGTCGAGTCCACGGGATTCTTCACTGGCCGCGAGAAGGACGGCAAGCCCGGTTACGACAGCCACCTCTCGGCCGGGGCGCGTAAAGTCGTCCTCTCGGCGCCAGCCAAGGACGAGCCCGATCTGACCTGCGTGCTGGGCGTGAACGACAAGCAGCTCACGTCGGCACACAAGTGCATTTCGAACGCCAGTTGCACGACCAACTGCCTGGCCCCAATGGTCAAAGTGCTGCACGAATCGTTCGGGCTGGAAAAAGGGCTGATGACCACCGTTCATGCCTACACGAACGACCAGCGCGTCTCAGACCAGTTGCACTCGGATCCGCACCGGTCGCGTGCCGCTGCGCTCAATATCATTCCGACGTCGACAGGCGCCGCCAAAGCGGTGGGGCTGGTCCTGCCCGAATTGAACGGCAAGCTCACCGGCATCAGCCTGCGCGTCCCCGTTCCGGCCGGCAGCATTACCGACCTCGTCGCGACCGTGAAAAAGACGGTGACCAAGGAGGAAGTGAACGCGGCAATGAAGGCCGCCGCCGAATCGTCCCTGAAGGGCATCATCGAGTACACCACCGACCCCATCGTCTCCAGCGACGTGATCGGCAACCCTCACAGTTGCATCTTCGATTCGAGCTGGACGACCGTGATCGGGGGCAACATGCTCAAAGTTCTGGGGTGGTACGACAACGAGTACGGCTATTCCAGCCGCACCGCCGACCTGATCGCCAGAATCGCCCGGTTGTAGGTCAGCCTTTCCAGGCTGACGGCAATGTGCCTATGCCGGCTCCGAACAGCACCAGCCAACAAATCGACGTCGGTGTGCGCTTAGGATAAATGCGCGGGTGTCGTTACGCGCCGACACGATTCGCGTGCAGGCCTTGGGTACCGTGTGTTCGTGCGTGGGCGCATTGCAGTCAGGCTGGAAAGCCTGACCTACTTCTGCGCATCCCATTGCCTGGCAATGCCTTACGGAACGAGCACGCTCAGGGTCGATTTTCGCTGCAAACTCATGGCTGGACGGGTCTCCCTAAACAAGTCACAATAAGGCCGGCTGGAGTTCTGGCCCGTTTTGAATTCGGTAAGATCCTGTTCAGGTTTATATACGCATCTCGATGTCACGGCCCGCCGCGTTAAGCAGGCTGGTGAGCGCATTGCCGCTCATCGCGCCGTCGATGCTCAAATGCGACTTCGCGAACCTTCACCGCGAGGTCGAGCTGCTCGAGTCGTCCGGCGCCCAATTGCTGCATCTGGACGTGATGGACGGGCATTTCGTGCCGAATCTCTCGTACGGCCCGCCGGTGATCAAGGCTCTGCGCGCCGTCACCAGCCTGCCGTTCGACGCGCACCTGATGATTTCCGACCCCGCGCGATACCTCGATGACTATCTCGACGCGGGCTGCAACCTGATCACCGTGCATATCGAGGCCGTTCCGCAGCCCGCGCGGCTGCTGCGCCAGATTCGAGACGGGGGCGCAAGCCCCGGCCTGGCCCTGAACCCGGGCACTCCGGTGGAATCCATCTTGCCGTTTCTGGATGAGTGCGATCTCGTGCTCGTGATGAGCGTCGAGCCCGGTTTCGGTGGACAAAAATTCATGCCCGCGTCGCTCGACAAAGTGCGGCGGCTGGCTCCGCTGGTCGGAAAAGACCGCCTGCTGTCGATCGACGGCGGGGTCGACCTCGACACGATTTCCGAGGCGTCCGCCGCGGGGGCCAGCCAGTTCGTCGTGGGCAGCGCAATCTTCGATACTTCAGATTATCGCCAGGCCATCGAAAACCTGCACCTGGCGGCCGTCGGAGCGGCGGTTTCCGCGAATTCGGAGTGAAATCAACCGGACTATGGCTCAAATCCTTCTGATTCGTCCCGGCTGCACGGAATTTGACGAGCAGCGACGGATCCAGGGAAACCTCGATCTGCCTCTCAGTTCCGGAGGGCGTCAACAGGTCGAGCGTTTGCTCGCCGACCTGGCTCAGGTCGAAATCGACGTCCTGTACAGCTCCCCCTGCGAGCCGGCCCGCAGCACGGCCGAATCGATCGCCGCGGCGCGGGGGCTCGCCGTCAAAGAGATCGAGGGGCTGTACAACGTCAACCACGGATTGTGGCAGGGGCTGAAAGTCGACGACGTTCGCCGCAAGCACCCCAAGGTCTTCAAACAATGGCAGGAATCGCCGGAGGCGATCTGTCCCCCCGGCGGCGAATCGCTGGCCGACGCCGTCGCGCGGGTCCGCAAGGCGCTCGAAAAACCTCTCAAGAAAAAGGGCAACCTGGCATTCGTGGCGGCCGACCCGCTGGCAACGATCATTTGCGCGGTGATACGCGGCCTGCCGCTGGACTCGATCCCCGCGGTGTGCGAAGGAGCCTGCGGAAGCTGGCAATCGCTCTCCGAAAACACGGCACGCAGCGGATCGGGCGAATTCGTGGTCGCCGACCTTGTCGCGGGAAAGTCATCCCGCCCGGCCGCCGTCAAAAATTGAATCGAGCGAGTCGAGAGACTACAATGCAGCCATCCCTGATTGACGGGGCCCCCCTCGTCGTTCCCAGGAGCGTGCGGGAATGAGCTCAGTCGAAAAACCGGAAGTCCAGGCCAGTCCGCGTCCGCGCCGCAAGCGGGGCGTGCCGGAAGGGCTCTGGATGCGCTGCGAAGGCTGCGGCGCAACCGTCTTCAAAAAGAAGATCGACGAGCACATGGGGGTATGCACCGAAGCCGGCTGCAATTACCATTTCTACGTCCCGGCCATGAAGCGAATCGAGCAACTGCTCGACCAGGACAGTTTCGAAGAATGGCACACCGAGCTGTCGTCGCTCGACCCGCTCGGCTTTGTCGACCGCCGTCCGTACCCCGAACGTCTGCGCGAAGAACAGGCCCGCACGGGGCTCAAGGAAGCCTGCATTGTCGGCCGCGGGTACCTGCGCGGGCGGCCCCTGGTGTGCGCCGTCACCGACTCGGCGTTTATCATGGGGAGCATGGGATCGGTCGTCGGCGAGAAACTCACGCGCTCGATCGAACAGGCGACGCGTCTCTTGCTGCCGCTGGTGATCGTCAGCGGTTCGGGGGGCGGCGCGCGAATGCACGAGGGCATTCTGTCGCTGATGCAGATGGGAAAAGTCTGTGCGGCACTGGGCCGGTATCACGATGCCGGCGGACTCTTCGTTTCGGTGCTGACGAACCCCACGATGGGTGGCGTCGCGGCCAGCTTCGCCTCGCTGGGTGACATCATTTTTGCCGAACCCAAGGCACTCGTGGGCTTTGCCGGCCCGCGGGTCGTCAAGGCAACGGTCAAGGCCGAGCTTCCCGAGGGCTTTCAGACGAGCGAGTTCATGCTGGCCCACGGTTTCATCGACCGCATTGTTTCACGTCCCCAGTTGCGCACCGAAATCGCCCGCGTCATCGACTATTGCGTCCGCTGACCGCCGCTAACCACACCATCGCCGCATGGCATTTAACTTTCTGAAAGACCTGTTCGACGGCAAGAAGCGGCCGCCGAAAACCGACATCACCCGTCGATTCGAGCTGCTCGGGCGTGTGGGACAGGGGAGCATGTCGCGCGTGTGGCGCGCCCGCGACACCATCTCGAACCGGGTCGTTGCCCTGAAGGTGCTCGACAAGGAAAAGACCAGACGCTTCGAATCGCGGTTTGCTCCCGAGCTCAAGAAGCCCACGGAGGGGGAAGTCGCCGTTACGCTGAACCATCCGCAAATCGTCAAGACGTTCGAGTGGGGCATCACATCCGACGACGAGCAGTTCCTCGTGATGGAGTTCGTCGAAGGGCTGGGCCTCAGTTACCTCGTCGACGTCCAGAACGACGTGATGCAGAAACAACGGCTGTCGTTCATGATTCAGCTCGGCGAAGCCATCCGCTATTTCCACGAGCAGAAATGGATTCATCGCGATCTCTGCCCGCGCAACGTCATGGTCACCGACGCAGACAACCAGATCAAGCTCATTGATTTCGGCCTGGTCGTTCCCAACACGCCGCCGTTCCAGGCGCCGGGGAATCGCACCGGCACAGCGAACTACATGGCGCCCGAGCTGATCAAGCGGATGCGCACCGACCAGCGGATCGACATTTTCTCGTACTCGGTCACCTGTTTCGAAATGTTCACGCGCCGACATCCCTGGGAGGCGGCCGAAACACTGGAAGCGGTTCTGCAGCACATCAACTCCCCGGCCCTCGACATTCATGAGGTCGTCCCTGGAATTGACGAACAGGTCGCGGCCGCCATCATGAAGGGGCTGGCGATCGAGGCCAGAGACCGCTGGCAGTCGATCGACCCCATGATCTATCAGTTGCGCGAGGCGCAAGAGCGGCTGTTTCCGTCGAAGAAGCAGAGGGTTCGCCACACTCCCGGAATATCACTGGCCGAAGACCAGCCCGAACGCTCCACGCCCCCGCGCAAAAAGGCGGCCTCGGCCACGCCGGGGATTTCTCTGGCCGCAGATGACGAATCCCCGGCCGACGCGCCCGCAGCGGAAAAACCGAAAGTCAAAACAGCGCGGCCAACACCGGGAATCAAGCTGGCGGATGATCAGCCTCCCTCCGAGCAGCCGCGGAAGAAGCCGGCCGCTGCGCCCTCTTCGGGCATCCGACTGGCCGACGACGAACCAGCCGGGACTCCCGTGGCGAGTCCGAAGCCAAAATTACCTCGGAAGGGAATTTCGCTGGCAGAAGACCAGCCCGAGGCCCAGCCTCCTCCCCGCCCGAAGCCGGCGGCGCCCTCGTCTGGGATCAAGTTGGCTGAAGACGACGCCGAAGACAATACCGCTGAGCCGGCGAAATCATAAGTCCTGCTGCTCGCCGCAGGCGGTTTGAGGTCGGGGTCTCGCTTGCGGTACCGAGATGAATGGGTGCGGACGGATGCGCGATAACCCCACGATTCTAATGTGCCCTCCCGATTTCTACGGGATTGAGTACGAAATCAACCCGTGGATGAGCCGCAGTCGCGCCAGCGACGACGTCGAAGCCCGCCGGCAGTGGAGAGCGCTCTTCGACCTGCTCATGGACCTGGGGTCCGTTGTCCGTCTGATGCCTCCCGTGCAGGGCCTGCCCGATCTGGTCTTTACGGCCAACGCCGCGCTCATCTGGAACCGCGTGGCGTATCTGGCGCGGTTCCGCCATGCGGCGCGGCAGGGAGAAACCGCGCACGACGAAGCCTGGTTCCGATACAACGGATTCGAGCCACGGCACCTCCCCGCCGGCATGGATTTCGAGGGGGCCGGCGACGCGCTGTTCTGCGGCACGACGCTGTTCGGCGGCTATCTGATCCGCAGCGACGCCCCGGCATTGCAATGGCTGGCGGCCCAAATCGGCTGCCCGGCCATCCCTTTGCAGCTCGTCGACGACCGCTATTACCACCTCGATACCTGCTTCTGCCCGGTCTCACCCGATGCGGCGATCTACTACCCCCCCGCGTTCGACGATTATGGACGGCGGACGCTCACCGCCCACGTTTCTACGCTGATTGCCGTTTCTGACGACGAGGCGGCACGGTTTGCGTGCAATGCGGTGGTGATCGGCCGGCACGTCGTGCTGAACACCGGCTGCCCCCGGCTGGAAGCCGATCTGGGCGAGCTCGGGTTCACGCCCCACAGCACCGAGCTGGGGGAATTCATCAAGGCCGGCGGCAGCGCGAAGTGCCTGACGCTGCGCCTCGACGGCGAAGACGCCGCCGTCTGGCCGTGACCGGCCCACCCGAAAGTGCCCAGGCCGCTCCTTAAGCGGCCTGGGCACGGCACGCGCATCATGGAACACCGCCATTGCAGAAAACCGTTTGACAATCAGGCTGCCGGTCACTCATAATTCGGTGCGTTCAAAAACGGGCT
>JACQFH010000185.1 GCA_016200145.1 Planctomycetia bacterium
AGGGTGGTGACGCTGCTGGCCACCTCAAACGTCGATTCGGCGGCAGGATCGCCCACGAACGCCGGATCGCCGACGAAGATTGTCGGGCCGCCGAATGAAACAGGCCCGCTCGCTGCCGGATTGCCCACCGTCATCTTCCCGGACGAACCGGCGACGACACCCACGACAATTCCCTGAAACGTCGTGCCCGAGCCGCCCGCCGCCGACGTCTGCACGTTAATCTGCGCATCCTTGCCGACCGCGACGAACACCGTCACCGAGTTGAACGTCGAGTTGTCGACTGAAATCAAAGGCGACGTGCCGCCCGCGGCCACCAGCACGGCCGGGCCGGCGAAGGTCGAAGAGGTCACCTGCACGGTGTTCTGCACCAGGCCGCCGGCCACGAAGACGGTCGTCGCGCCAAACGAGCTGCCGTCGGCCGAGATCGTATTGGTGTCGAGGCTGCCGGTGACGACTGTCAGCCCGGGATTCGTGACGGACTTCAGCGTGATCGTGTCGTCGCCGAAGGCTCCGCTCGAAATCAGCCACCAGCCGCCGATCAGCGAAGAGGTGCCGGTCACGTTGTCGAGGTCGATCGTGTCGTCGCCGGCGCCCGTATTGACGACCAGCGATGCGCCGTGCGTCAGAAAGTTCATCGCGGGTATCCCGGGAACGACCGGCGCCGACTGCAGCTTGACGCCCGTGAGGGCGACCGAATCCATTCCGCTGCCCGTGAGGATCGTGGCGTTGCGAACCGTGTCGGATGTCAGCGTGACGGCATTCCCCGCGTTGCCGCCGAACACGCTGACGTCGCCGGCGACGGTCGCGTTGATCAGCACGAACGAGTTGTTGCCTTCACCCAGCAGCGCGACGATGTTGCCGGCAAACGTCGCGAGCCCTGAACCGTCGATCGTGATCGTGTCGTCCCCGCCGGCCATCGCGAAGAAGAGGCCCGTCAGCGGTGCGGAGTTGCTGAACGGAATGTCCAGAACCGAATGCGTGATGCCATTGAACGTGAACCGCGTGCCCAGGGTCCCGGTCAGCTTGAGGATTCCACTGCCGAATGACACGTCGATCGTGTGCTTCGCCGGGTCGCCGAACAGCGAGACCAGGCCCCCGAGCGCGGTAACGAAGACGTCCGTCGGCGTCACGATCGACAATGTGCCGTTGGTGAAGGTGAATGAGTAATTTCCTGAGGACAGGGTCCCTGCCGCGATCGTGATCGGATAGTCGCCGAGCGGGCTGGCTGCGGTGGCCGTCGTGGAAAGTTGCGGACTGCCGGTGACGCCGCTGGTGGCCAGCGTTTCGCCGCCGACGAAACCGCTGAAGCTGGCCGTCAGCGCCGGCAGCGGGTCGCCCGGAGTGAACGTTTTGTCGTCGGCAGTGACGGTGAGGACGACGCGGGTGACGTCGGCTGTGGCGGTCGCGGTCGAATTCACCGAGTAGTTGCCGGCATCGGCCCCCGACAGCCCCAGGCCCGTGGCAGTCACGACTTTGCCGGTGCCGACGTCTTTCGTGTCGAATGTCGCCGTTCCGCCGGAAGCGTTAACGACGTCACCCGCAAGAACGCCCGTCAGGTTGCACGTGGCAATCGTCGCCGCGGTGGTTCCGTCGTAAACCTTGTTCGCCGCCGTGATCGACGCGACGATCGCCAAAGCCATGATGTCGGCCGTCCCCTGGCCGGTCCCCGCAAACGTGTAATTCGCCTGGTCGGCGCCACCCAGAACGAGGCCCGTCGCCGAGACAGTTTTTCCCGTTCCGACATTCTTGTTGTTGAACGTGGCCGTTCCCCCAGAGAGGCTGACGTCGTCTCCGGCGATGGCCCCGACGACCGTCCGGCCAGTGATCGTGGCCGCCGTCGTGCCGTCGTAAGTCTTGTTGTTGACCGTAATCGTGGCGCCGAGCACTATCATATTGATCGCAGCAGTGGTTGTGACGGGCGTGCTGATCACGTAATTGCCCGAGTCGGCGCCGGTGAGCGTCAGGCCCGTGATGGTGGCCGACTTCGCCGCCCCGGCGGATTTGGTGTCGAATGCCGCCGTCCCTCCCGTGACGCCGACGTCTTCGCCGGCCAGCACTCCCGTCAGCGACTTGCTGACGAGTGAGGCGCTGGTTGTTCCGTCATAATTCTTCGCCGCGACGGTGACGACGGCGGTCAGGGAAATCGGCGTGATATTGGCTGTCGTCGTGGCGGTCGAATTGACCGAGTAGTTCGCCGCGTCGGCGCCCGAGAGGTGCAGGTTGGTCGCCGTGACGGTCTTGCCAGTGCCGATGTTCTTGGTGTCGAACGAGGCGAACTGTCCCGAGGCGAGATACTGCACGTCGTCTCCGGCAACCAGGCCCGTCAGCGCGTTGGTAATGAACAGCGCGTTGGTCGAGCCGTCGTACGGCTTATTGCTGGCGGTGATCGTTCCCGTGAGGGCCAGCCGGTTAATCGTCAGCGAGCCGTCGCCCGTCGCTGAATCAGACGAATTCACGTCGACTTGCGCCTTGACAGTGAACGAAAACGGAGAGGCTGTGGCCTTGGCCGTCGAGAGCGTGCTGATCGTCAGCGTCGTACTGAGAGAATTATCCCCCACGCCGAAGCTCAGGCTGGTGCTGTTGAACACCGCACTGACGCCGGAGGGCAGCGCCGTCGTCAGGCTCAGATCGGCGTTGAAGGCGCCCGCCGTGTTGCCTCGATCGACGGTCACGAGATAGGTGGCCGATCCGGCGGTTCCATAGGTGAGCGTTCCGACCTGCGCGGCGACCGTCACCGACCCGACCTGCGAAAGGAGGACGCGCGACTCGAGATCTTCGATCAGGCAACAGGCCGCCGGGACGTCGTACGGCTGCCACGTCGTCCGTCGCCGGCTGGCCCAGACCCGCTGCCGGTGGAATTTCGACGAGCAGATCTCAGCCCACACACGAAGGAAGTTTTCCATAGTTCCAGTTCTGCTGTTGGTGCCAGTTGAACGGCTGGTAACGACCAGGACTGCCGAGGCTCGCTCGCCCGCATCGACCGCGCGCCATGGAAATCCGTGCGACGGCAGGCGGCGTGGGACCACGAGAAGCAATCGAGATGCCTGCCCGCCGCAAACCACGCGAGGTGATCAGTCAAATTTCGTGATTGCCTCGCGACGGGAGTGCCGGGACCCTGAGCCGGTTTTCTCTTGTAAAACGACGTGGGCCCGCACTCTACCGCACTTCACGGTCGATCGTCTGACCTAAACCACTCGACGCCGAACCGACCTGCGTTGCCGGAAAGCAACACCGTCACCGGCAGGCGAGGCGGAATGCAAACGACCGCGTGTCATAGATTCTATTCAACAAGCCAGCCGCGGCAAGGTGCGGATCCTGCGCAAAATGCAGAAATGGGCCGCAAATGCGGTAGGTCCCGCCTGCCGGGGACCTACTTTGGAGTGGTGGCCAACGACGTGCCCCGCGCCTGGAAATATCAACCGCTCGGGGCGTTTGATACGATGACCCTATCATCAGTGCTGCCGATGTTTTCGGGAGACCCGTGTGCCGGAATTACAGGCGATCGAAACGAATGACGCGCTCGAAGACAGCTTGAGCCAGCCGTCCGAGTGCGCCGTGGAAGCCCTGGCCCGATTGCAGGGCGACCTGATGTTTCTGGGGGCCGGCGGCAAGATGGGGCTGAGCCTGGTTCGCATGGCGCTGCGAGCATCGCAGGCTGCAGGTGTACGGCGCCGTGTGATTGCCGTGTCGCGGTTTTCCGAACCGGGGAAGCAGGCGGAATTCGAGACGCAGGGCCTCGAAGCTCTCCCGTGCGACCTGCTCGATCGTGGGCAGGTCGACGAACTGCCGGAATGTGCGAACATCGTCTTTATGACGGGCATGAAATTCGGATCGACCGGCCAGATGGGAATGACGTGGGCCATGAATTGCCTGGTGCCCGCGCTGGTCGCCGAGAGGTTCCGGCACAGCCGGATCGTCGCGTTCTCCACCGGCAACATCTACGGCCTGACGCGAGTGGGGAGGGGTGGCTCGCGCGAATCCGATTCGCCACAGCCCGTGGGGGAATACGCCATGAGCTGCCTGGGGCGCGAGCGGGTGTTTGAGCATTACAGCGCGCTGTATGGAACGTCGCTGGCGATTCTGCGCCTTAATTATGCGTGCGAGCTGCGATACGGCGTTCTGGTCGATCTGGCCGAGAGCGTGTGGCAGGGGAAACCGATCGATCTGTCGATGGGTCACGTCAATGTGATCTGGCAGGGGGACGCGAATGCGATGGCGCTGGCGGCATTCGGCCAGGTCGCGTCTCCGCCGGCCGTGCTCAATCTCGCCGGTCCCGAGACGCTTTCGGTGCGGGACGTCTGCCTGGAGTTCGGCCGGCTGTTCGGAAAGACCCCGACATTCACAGGCGCTCCGGCCGACGACGCGCTGCTGAGCAATAGCAGCAGGGCCACGCAGCTTTTCGGTCCCCCGCGAGTTCTCGCGGCCGACCTCGTGCCGGCGATCGCCGAGTGGATCCGTCGCGGCGGAACCCGGCTCGGCAAGCCGACGAAGTTCCAGTCGCGCGACGGCAAATTCTAGTCAATTAAGCCAGTGCAGGACCGTCCCGCAGCCGAATCCCAGCACGATTCCCCCCAGAATCTCCACGGGCGTATGCCCCACGCTCTCGCGAAGGGGCTGCAAATCGGCCTGGCTGACCCGCAGCGCGTTGAGCGCTTTTGCGTGCTGACCCACCCAGCGCCGCAATTGCAGCGCGTCGACGATGAACAGCACGGTCACCGTCAGCGCCAGGCCGTATGCGGGCGTATCGAATCCCTCGCGAAATCCAATCAGTGTGGTCGTCGTACACGCGACCGAGGCATGGCTGCTGGGAAAACCGCCGTAGCTGAGCGGCTCGAACCGCCACCGGCTAGTCTTGATCGACGTGATTAGTGATTTCAGAAGGTCGGCGACAATCCAGCCGAAGAACGGCGCCAGAATGTAGCGATACTGCATGGTGCTCTTCGCGCGGCGGGACAGGTTTTCGTTGGTGCGACACGGCCGTCTTTGCAGGGGGCCCGGCCGCGTTGTTATTATAGAATGCAGTTACGCGATCAGGGAGCAACGATGCGGTGTTTCGGTCGAGCGGCTTGCGGAATATTTTTGATCTCGGGCCTGGTGCTGGCACATTGGTTGCCGCCGGATTCCCGCGCCCAGGAAGCGACCGCCCCGCCAAAAGCCGGCGCGGTTTCGTTCTCAAAAGAACAGTTCGAGTTCTTCGAGAAGCAGGTCCAGCCGATTCTCAAGGCGCGGTGCCTGAAGTGCCACGGCGGTGAAGCAAAAATCCGTGGCGGATTGCGCCTCTCGAGTCGTACCGCGATGCTGAAAGGGGGCGATCAGGGGCCGGCCGTCGACATGAAGTCGCCTGCCGACAGCCTGTTGCTCCAGGCGATCAATTACGACGGGCTGGAAATGCCACCGAGTGGAAAGCTCCCAAAAGCCGAGATCGACATTTTGACGAAATGGGTCAACCAGGGCGCTCCCTGGACGCCCGGGGCAAAAGAAGAAAAAGACAAACCTCATGAAGGCCCGCCCGCCGTCGACGATGAAGCCCGCAACTACTGGGCGTATCGACCGCTGCACGCACTCCCTGTTCCCGAGGTCAAAACCCGGAACTGGGTTCGCAATCCAATCGACGCTTTTGTGCTCGCGAAACTCGAAGCCGAAGGCCTCGCCCCGGCGCCCGCGGCCGATCCGGTGGCCCTCATCCGGCGGGCGTATTACGATCTCACCGGCCTGCCCCCCGCGCCCGAAGACGTCGACCGGTTCGTCGCCGATCCGTCGGACGCCGCCTGGGAGCGGTTGATCTCGCGTTTGCTCGACAGCCCGCAGTACGGCGAAAATGGGGCCGGCACTGGCTCGACCTGGTGCGCTTTGCAGAGACGCACGGCTACGAGCGCGACTCGGTCAAGCCGTTCGCCTGGCGCTACCGCGACTACGTGATCAACGCCTTCAACAGCGACAAGCCCTACGACCAGTTCCTGAAGGAACAACTGGCCGGCGACGAGCTCGACGTCGTGACCCAGGAAACACTGATCGCGACCGGTTTCTACCGGCTGGGAATCTGGGACGACGAGCCGGCCG
>JACQFH010000203.1 GCA_016200145.1 Planctomycetia bacterium
AGCTCGTCGAGCGGGGCTGGAGCTCCAAGGCGATTCACCGCCTGCTCATGGCCTCCAGCACGTACCGCCAGTCCTCCCGGATGACGCCCGAGGCCGAGAAACTCGATCCCGGCAATGTCCTGGTCTCGCGGATGCCGCTGGCCCGCGTCGATGCCGAGGCCCTCCGCGATTCGATTCTGTTCATCGCCGGGCGTCTCGATGAAACCCGTTTCGGCGCGCCCGAGCTGTTATTTGTGCGCCACGACGGCATGGTCATGACGCCCGATTTTTCACCAACCGAGCGACGCAGCATTTACCTGCAGCAGCGCCGCGCGACCGTTCACACCATGCTCGACCTGTTCGATTATCCGCAGATGGGCCCCAATTGCTCACAGCGAGGGAACACTGCGGTGGCGACACAGGCACTTTACCTTTTGAACAATACGCTGATCCGCAGGCTGGCCGACGCTCTTGCCGAGCGAGTGAATGCAGACGCGGGCGACCATCTCGCCGACCAGATCGACAGGCTGTACTGGCTGGCCTTAAGCCGCCCGCCGACTGCCGAGGAGCTGAGCATTATTTCAGAAGAGCTGGTACAGGCGCGCGAATCCGGGTCGACCCAGCCAGACTTTCGAAAGCGGCTCATGGCCCGGGTCTGTCACACAATCATCAACTCAACGGCATTTATTTATGTGGATTGACTCCCCCACACGCCGAGATTTCTTCCGCATGGTTTCGGACGGCATCTACGGCGCTGCGCTGACGTCTCTCTTGTGTGACGACCTCTACGCCGACGCCGACACGCTGCGTCCGGGGGCCGTCGCCGATTCGGCGACCGGCCCGCGGCGGCAGTACGACCTGAAGCCGCGCAACCCGCATTTTGAGCCCAGGGCCAGGTCGGTCATCCAGTTCCTGATGAATGGCGCCCCAAGCCAGATGGATCTGCTCGACCCGAAGCCAATGCTCGAAAAATATCGCGGTCAATCCTTTGTGGATAAAGCAGCGACGGAAACCACAGTGCTGGCCGACCAGCGCGGCTTGCTCCCCACCCCTTTCAAATTTGCGCAGCACGGGAACTCGGGGATGTGGGTCTCGGACGCGATGCCCCATCTCGCCGGGCAGGTCGATGACATCGCGGTGATCCGGTCGATGCACGCCACGAGCCCGGTTCACCCCCTGGCGCTGTGTGCCTTCCAGACCGGGCAGATCAAATCGACGCACCCGACGATCGGGTCGTGGGTCGTGTACGGATTGGGAAGCGAGAACCAGAACCTGCCGGCCTTCGTCGTGCTCGACGATCCGCTCGGTCTGCCGATTAACGGCGTCCTCAACTGGCAGAACGGTTTTCTGCCGCCGGTCTATCAGGGAACTCGTTTGCGTTCGACCGGCGACCCCATTTTGAACCTGCGGCCGGACGTCGAGGATCCGCCCGAGGTGGTGCGATTGGGGCGCAGGCTGATGAATCGGCTCGATCGGGCTTACAAGCGTGAACACCCCGCGCATCCGCAGGTGGACACGCGCATCGCCACGTATGAGCTGGCGGCGCGCATGCAACTGGAGGCCAGCGACGCTCTCGACCTGTCGCAAGAGACCGCCGCGACGCTCAAGATGTACGGCGTCGGCCAGGGGCCGGCCCTGCAGGGCATCCAGTACAGAAATCCCGGTCCGGACAATTACGCGCGGCGCTCGATCATGGCGCGGCGGCTGGTCGAGCGGGGCGTCCGGTACGTTCAAATCTGCCTGAACAGTCAGATCTGGGATACGCACGCTTACCTGGAAGATGGAATCCGCGGCGCCTGCGACCGCACCGACAGGCCGGTGGCGGCTCTGCTCAAAGATCTCAAGCAGCGCGGCCTGCTCGACAGCACTCTGGTCGTCTGGGGGGGCGAGTTTGGACGACTTCCCAACGGCCAGATGTCGGAGGGAAACAAGCGGGGTTCGCTGAATATCGAGGGCCGCGACCATAACTCGAAAGGGTTCTGCCTGTGGCTGGCCGGCGGCGGCGTCAAAGGGGGAACGGTTCATGGCGCCACCGATGAGCTGGGCTTCAAGGCGGTCGAAAACCCCGTCAGCGTCGCCGACTTTCACGCGACGATCCTGCACCAGTTGGGATTCGACTACAAGCAGCTCTACTACGAGCTCGACGGCCAGCGCGAGCGCCTCACCGCCAACATCGAGGCCCGGGTCGTGAAGGAGATTCTGGCGTAGAGCGCCCGCGGCGGTGATTTTTGTCGTCTTTCGCTCCGCGAAAGGGCGTTATTTCGCGGAGCGAAAGGCGAC
>JACQFH010000207.1 GCA_016200145.1 Planctomycetia bacterium
GCCCAATGCCAAATTCCAGCACGTTTCCACAGCCAGGCTGATCTCAGAAAAGCAGGCGTCCAAGCAACTTAACCCGAAGAGCCGTAGCCCTTAGCTGTCACTTTCAGACGGCTGGCTTTCCAGCCTGACAGCGCTACGCGAACGACAACAAAACCGGGTTGCGGGCCGGTACCATCTGCCCATGCCATGGGAGCGTGAGCCATCGCTGCGTCGAATTTGGTGCTGGAGACGTGACCTGTTCGACAATGGCGCATTGCTGTCAGGCTGGAAAGCCTGACCTACATTGCGTCCCAACGAAATCCCGCCTAAACTCGTATGTTCGGGTGCTGGTCCCAGGTGTTTGGCGTAAAAATATGGTCGGTTTTCGAAAAATTGCAGTCTGGCTGGTGCTGGCGAGCTATCTGTTTGCCGGTACGCTCTCAGCGTCGTGGCATGATCATCAGGGCCACGCGGGATGTCCTTGCGCTGCGAAAGAACACGGCCACGACTACATCCACGACGCCCATGGCGGCGGTCTTCATCACCATCACGCCGGCGATCATCACGACCACAACCAGTCGACCGACGAATCGCCATGCGCCCCGCATCATTGCGTGGTCTGCGAATTCCTGGCGATAGCCCCGCTCCCGTCGGCTGTTCCCGAGTTGATTGCAGCGGGCGAATCGGTTCCCACGGCAGTCGTTCAGCCGGTCTTTCGGCTGTCTGAAGCGCCGATCCAGGCGCACCCCGCCCGCGGCCCTCCCGTCGCAGGCTGAGAAGTTGCGCCCGCTGGTTCGCGGTATTCACCCGTTGTGAAGGACGCGATCCGCATCTGATCGCGTTCCGCCTGCCGCGAAGCTTTTCTGCGATCGCTCGGTGCCGGGTATGACTTTTCAGTTTTGTCTGCGGAATTTGTGCGCGATCTGAACGCGTGGACTGAAGTCCCCGCGACGGCCCGTGCAAATCCGCAGCCGCCAGCTCAGGCGTGCGACCGCGCATCAATCTAATTCGTGCCGGTGCATTTCCTCTCGTTCCCAGGCTCCGCCTGGGAACGCCCTGCCACCGAGGCTCTGCCTCGCGCAACCGTAACGGGAGGATTTCTCATCATGTTCATTCGCAAATACAAACGAGGCTTTACGCTCATCGAGCTGTTGGTCGTCATCGCCATCATCTCGGTGCTGACGGCATTGCTGCTGCCCGCCGTGCAGCAGGCCCGCGAGGCGGCTCGCCGCACGCAGTGCAAAAACCACCTCAAGCAGATCGGGATCGCGCTGCACAACTATCATGAAACGTTCGGCGCCCTCCCCCCGGCGTATGTCTATCTGCCGGGAGGGGGTGGCTTGCAGGGGCCGCCGGACCAAACCAATGGCGACGCCGGGCCTGGCTGGGCCTGGGGCATGCTGATCCTGGCGCAGATGGATCAATCGCCCCTTTACAACGCATTCAACGTCAACATTCCCTGCTGGGACCCGCAGAACGCGACCCCGGCGAAGACGGCCATTCCCACCTACCTGTGCCCCTCGGCGATCAATTCGACGTCGAACTTTAATGTGCCCTCCAGCAACGGCACGACGCTTGCCGTCTTTTCGCGCGGCAACTACGTCGTGAATGCTGGCAACGCAGGCGTCTGGAACGATCCCAGTCCGAATCTGTCGCTTGTTGCGAACGGCGTCTTCTACCGCAACAGCCGAACCAGGTTCAGCGACATCACCGACGGACTCAGCCAGACGGTGTTCGCCGGCGAAAAGACTCCGTACCACAGCGATTCGACGTGGGTGGGAGTCGTACCGGGCAGCGTCGTGTGCCCGACGCCGCAGTTTGCCGCCGCCGGCTGCGACCTGGGACTGATCTTTCCTCCTGGATGTTTCCAGTACGTCGACGAGATGAACTCGATGCACTCCGGCGGGGGCAATGTGCTGCTGGGAGACGGCAGCGTCCGGTTCGTCTCGAAATTCTGCGACGGCCTGACGTGGGCCGCGCTGAATACGCGCGCGGGCAAGGACCGGGTGGGAGAATATTAGGTGCGGGACACAAAGTTGCCAGGAACGAAGACAAGGAGAGGGGGAGAGGAGGAGACTAGGAGATTGGTGGAAGTGCGGAGTTCGGAATGTGGAATACACGCTGCCGCGTCCTCAACGCGCCCACTGCTATTCCGCATTCCGAACTCCGCATTCCGAATTTCTCCCGTCTCGCCTCTCCCGATCTCCCCCTCGGCATCGCCAAACACGGAGCTATCCATGAGATATTTATCGTTGATGATTCTGCTGATGCTCGCGGCCGGCTGCGGGCGCGTGACGCAGATTGATGCGCCCAACCGGCGGATCATGCAGGGGCTGCAGACGGCCGTGTCGTCGAAAAAGCTCGAGTGGCTCGAGGCCAGCGTCAAGCTCATGGAAGAGCAGCGGACAAAAGGGGAAATGTCGGACAAAGAATACGCCGCGTTCAAATCGATCGTCGACAAGGCCCGTCTGGGAAAGTGGGACGCCGCGCAGAAAGAAGCCTTCGCGCTTACCGAGGGCCAGAAGCCGACCGATGAAGACCTGGAGCAGATTAAGCCCGGCGCCAAGCGACGTTGACAGCCAGCCACTTCTCGACGCCCAATTTCCTCGCTTCGTGTCTTTCTTCGTCCATCTTGCCGACATGGATGAATGAAGTCACCCACGGATAGCTTGGCAATCCCACGGATTTGCGCCTGGAAAGGCTCCTCCGTTCGTATTTCATCCGTGGGTTTGCCACGCCATCCGTGGGCCAATTACTTTCTAAACGTGCAAGAACGCGGCCAGCCCGTCGCATCCGGCCTGCAGGACGTCCATGCCTGTGGCGAATGAGAGGCGGACATAACCCGGTGCACCGAAGGCGTCGCCGGTGACGAGCGCTACGTGCGCTTCTTCGAGCAGCGCGCTGCAGAAATCGGTCGAATTCGAAACGACCGTTCCCTTCCCCAGCGGCTTGCCGAAGTACGGGCTAACGTTGAAGAACGCATAGAACGCTCCGCCCGGATCGGGCAGGCTGATACCCGGTAGACCGCGGATCCTCCCCAGCGTGTACGCCCGTCGGCGGGCGAATTCCTGGCGCATTGTTTCGACGCAGTCTTGCGGGCCGTTCAGCGCGGCGACCGCGGCGTACTGGCTGATGCTGCACGGGTTCGACGTCTCCTGGCTTTGCAGGCTGTCCATCGCGCTCGTCAGTTCCTTGGGAGCCAGCGTCCAGCCGATGCGCCAGCCGGTCATGGCGTAGGCTTTGCTGACGCCGCTGATGATGATCGTGCGGTCGGCGATCCCGCCCAGCAGCGTCGCAAAGCTGCGGAACGGCTCGTCGGTGTACAGCAGCTTTTCGTAGATCTCGTCGGAACAGACGTAGACGTTCTTCTTCTGCGCAACGCGGGCCAGCGCTTCCAGGGCCGCTGCCGAATACGTCGCGCCGGTCGGATTGCACGGCGAGTTCAATAGCAAGAGCTTCGTTCGCGGCGTGATCGCCCGTTCGAAGTCTTCGCCCGACAGCCGGAATCCGCTGGCTTCGGTCGTGGGCACGATCACCGGCGTCGCGCCGGCCAACTCGACGAGCGCTTCGTAGCTGACCCAGTACGGCGCGGGAATGATGACTTCGTCGCCCGGGCCGCACAGCGAAGTGAGCACGTTGTGGATCGAGTGTTTGGCTCCGTTGGAAACGAGGACCTGAGCCGGCTCATATTTCAGACCGTAATCGCGCTCGTAGGCGGCGCAGATCGCCTTCTTCAGCTCGGGGATGCCTCCCGAGGCGGTGTAGTGCGTGTGCCCGGCCTTCATCGCCGCGCGGGCTGCTTCCTGCACGTGCTCGGGCGTGTTGAAATCGGGCTCCCCCAGCGTGAAATCGAAGACCGTCACTCCCTGGGCTTTCAGAGCCTTGGCCTTCGCGGCGGCGGCGATCGTTGCGGATGGTTTGAGAGACCTGACGGCGGGTGAGAGGTTCATGTGCGTTTGTGATTCGGAACGAGAGTGTGGGCAGACTCGGCCACTACCGCGCGATCTCGATGTGACGGGTTTCCCGCAAGACGTTGACTTTGATCTCGCCGGGATAAGTCAGAGCCTGCTCGATGGCCTTGGCCACGTCGCGGGCCATGCGGGCCGCTTCGCGGTCGTTCACCTGCCGGGCGTTGACGACGATGCGAATCTCGCGTCCCGCCTGCACGGCGAATGCCTGTTCGACCCCAGGAAATCCGCAGGCCAGAGCTTCGAGCTCTTCCAGCCGCTTGGCGTACTTCTCGAGCGTCTCGCGCCGCGCGCCAGGCCGGGCCGCCGAAATCGCGTCGGCCGCCGCCACCAGCACGGTGTAAACGTAATCGACGCGAATGTCGTCGTGGTGGCCGAGGGCCGCGTGGACCACTTCGGGGCCTTCTCCGTAACGCTTGAGCAACTCGGCCCCGACGGCGGGGTGCCCCCCTTCCATCTCGTGATCGGCCGCTTTGCCGATGTCGTGCAGAAATCCGCAGCGGCGGGCGAGGTTGCCGTCGAGCCCCAGTTGCTCGGCGAGCATCCCGGTCAGGAACGAGACTTCAATCGAGTGCCGCAGCACGTTCTGGCTGTAGCTGGTGCGGAAGCTCAGGCGCCCCATCAGGTCGATGAGCTTCTCGTGCAGGCCGTGCACGCCCGGCTCCTGGGCCCCTTCCTGCCCCAGGCGGCGGATGTGAACTTCCATCTCTTTTTGGGTTTCGCCGACGATTTCTTCGATGCGCGACGGGTGAATGCGGCCGTCCTGGATGAGCTTCACCAGTGCCAACTTCGCCGTTTCGCGGCGCACGGCATCGAACGCCGAGACGATGACGACGCCCGGCGTGTCGTCGACGATGACGTCGACGCCGGTGGCTTTTTCGAAGGCACGGATGTTGCGCCCCTCGCGGCCAATGATGCGGCCCTTCATTTCGTCGCTGGGGATGTCGACCGACGAGACGGTCGTTTCGGAGGTGTGGCTGGCGGCGTAGCGCTGCACCGCCATGCCGATGATCTCGCGGGCCATTTTGTCGCAGTTGGCCTTGAGCTCCTGCTCGTGCTTCAGGATCACCGCGCCGGTCTCGTTCTTGAGCTCCTGACCGAGGCGCGACAGCAGCGTATCCTGGGCAGCCTGCGGCGAAAGCCCGCTGATCTTGTAGAGCTGGTCCTGCTGCTGCTTGAGCACCTGCTGCAGCTCGACGTCGCGGGCCTCGACGGCTTCGCTCCGCTCGGCCAGCTTCTTCTGGGTGAGCTCGAGCATCCGCTCTTTCTTGACGATGTCCTGCTGCTGCTCGTCGAGAGTCGATTCGCGGCGGTCGAGGCGCCGCTCCTGCTCGCGGAGCTCGTCGCGCACGTGGTTGATGCCCTTTTCGAGCTCTTCGCGGCGGGCCAGCAGCTCTTCTTTGCCGGCCAGCTCCTGCGCCTTCTTGACGTTGTCGGCGTCGCGTTGGGCCTGCGCGAGAATTTCGTCTCGCTTCTGATAGGCGGCCCCGCGAAGCAGACGATCCAGAAGCCAGCCGACAGCCAACCCCACGGCCAGCGCCGCCAGCGCCGTCAACGTCAGATAGAGTCCCATCTACGAAATCCTTCCCGTGAGCGCACGAGAGGGACCGGATGAGATGATGCGCGGCTAAGGGGCCTAACGCCACCTTCCGCACGGCACTGCGGCGCCGGGGAGCGGTACTGATCCGCTACGATTCGGTCAATGGTCCCAACGGGGGAGCATCTCGGGAGGACCGCCGCGCCACCGCGACCGGGGCGGTGCGGCGATCGGACGACAGACCGCCACGGGGACCGGCTTCGGATTCGGCAATCCGCAGCCCCACCACAGCGATCGCGAGACGACATCCAACCGTGAAGAATCGAGATCGGCGCTCAGCGAAAACAGACCAAGGCCCAGCTTGCCCGGCTGCGATCGCGGAAACACGAACCAGCCCCCGACTTGCGCAATGCAACGGCGGAGGATTCGCAGAACGAACACCACACAGAGTACGACGGAATTGTTCTGCATCCCGGTTTTCCCACGTAACCTGAATCGTAACGACTCAATAAGTGAACGGACCCGATCGGGACCGCCCGATTTCGCTCCCCGGGCATCAGATCACCCGGAGTCCCTCAGATTGTTTTAAGGGTTTACGCAACCCTATACTATCAAACGCGGACGAGCGGTCAACCATCACGAACCAATTGCCATGTCTGCCTCCAGAACCGCAACCGAAGCTTCACTCGACCGACACCGGCTTGTCGAAAGCCTGGCCGGAATGCTCGACGAGTTCCCGGCTTCGCGGCGGATTCTGGCGGCTGTCTCGGGGGGGGCCGACAGCATGGCCCTGTTGCGAGGCCTGCTGGAGTTGCGAGAAACCGGCCGCGTTGAGCTGTATGTTGGACACCTCGACCATCAGTTGCGCGCTTTGTCGAGCGCCGATGCGACCTGGCTTGAAGCGGTCTGCGAGAATCACCATGTTCCCTGCACGATCGGCCGCGTCGATGTCGCAGGGGCGGCCCGCGAGTCGGGGCGGGGGATCGAAGAGGCCGCTCGCGACGCGCGCTATGCGTTTCTCGAAGCCACCGCGCGGTCGAAGGACTGCCCCGTCATCGCCCTCGCGCATACGGCCGACGACCAGGCCGAAACGATCCTGCATCACATTTTACGGGGAACGGGCCTGGCAGGGCTGCGCGGCATCCCGCGCGAGCGCGAACTGGCAGGCGGAATTCGCCTCGTGCGGCCGCTGCTCGAGATCGATCGGTCGACGGTTCTCGATTATCTCGGCCAGCTCGGCCAGGATTTTCGCGAGGACGAAACAAATGGCGACGAGTCGTACACTCGCAACCGCATCCGGCGGCAACTGCTGCCGCTGCTGGCACGCGAATTCAATCCTCAGATCGGCGAAGCCCTCCGCCGCCTGGCGCAGCAGGCAGCCGACTCCCAGGCAGCCCTCGATGAACTGGCCGATGCCTGGCTCGATCGAATTCTGGAATCGTCGGCTGGAGAATGCCGTGTGAAGTGGCAACCGCTGACCGAGCTTCCGCGGCACCTGGTCCGCGAGGTTTTCGCCGCCCTGTGGCGCCGGCAGGGCTGGCCGCGTCAACGAATGGGGTTCGCTCAATGGGACGAGCTGGCCGAGGTTGCCTTGGCCGGCGGCACGATCACGTCGCCCTCGCGAATCGAAGCCCGCCGCGAAGGCCGCTGGGTGGCGCTGCGCCCAAAGTAGATGCGGCATCCTGCCGCATCCGCAATGTGCTTTTGATCCAAACGCTCGCCTCACCGGCACCAAACTTGACCTTCGAACAATCAGCAGGCTGAACCCACTCCCGATGCGGCAGGATGCCGCATCTACTTTCGGCATCCTGCCGCGGCCGCGATCCGAACTCCATCACGTCCGGGTCGTGGTGCATTACAATTCGTAGCACTATCCCTCGGCCGGCGACTTGATTGCCATCTGCCGAATGGCTAGAAAAGATGGGTAATTGGCGTGTCGCTGCCGGTGACCATTTTTGCGAGGTGGGAACGGATGACGATGCTTGATGGCCGAACCTGAGTGGGTCTTCAGGTGTCGAATCAGTCAGACCGCCGGGTGCTGAACCCCGGCGGTTTCTCGTTTCCCGGCGGCCAAAAAGAGGTAGATCATGAAGCATTTCGACTCGATGGTGAGGCTCAGCTCCGCAGACGTAAGCGAAATCCTGAAGCTGGCGGCCGACATTAAAAGCCGCGTGCGACAGGGGGACCGCCCGCGCCTGCTGGGGGGCCGCGTCATGACCCTCGTGTTCGAAAAGCCGTCGCTGCGGACGCGCGTCAGTTTCGAGGCGGCCGTGGCCCAACTCGGAGGCTCGAGTCTGTTTCTCACGAACGCCGATGCGGGGCTGAGCGGCCGCGAATCGGTCGCCGACGTCGCCCGCGTGCTGGGAACCTATTCCGACTGGATCGTGCTGCGGACGTTTTCTCACAAGCTGGTCGACCAGTTCGTGCAGCACGCCGGCTGCCCGGTCATCAACGGCCTGTCGGACCAAGGGCATCCCTGCCAGGCGCTGTCTGACCTGTTGACGTTGCAGGAAACGCTGGGGGCCCTGGCCGGCAAGACGCTAGCGTTCGTCGGAGACGGCAACAACGTGGCCCGCTCTCTGGCCGTCGCCTGTGCCCTCACCGGCATGAAATTCACTCTCGCCGCGCCGGCTGGCTATCAGCTCGCAGCCGATTTTCTTGAGATCATCAAACAGAAAGTTCCCACTGCCGAACTTTCGCAAACGACTGACCCGCGCGCCGCGGTGGCCGGCGCCGACGCCGTGTACACCGACGTCTGGGCGAGCATGGGGCAGGAAGCCGAGCAGGATAAGCGCAAGCAGGTGTTCGCCCCCTATCAGGTCAACGCCGCTCTGATGGCACGGGCCCCCAAGCACGCCCGCTTCATGCACTGCCTGCCCGCTCGCAGGAACATGGAAGTCACCGACGAAGTGCTCGACGGCCCCAGCAGCATCGCCATCGCGCAGGCCGAAAACCGCATGCACGCCGCCCGCGGCATCCTGTTGTGGCTGTTGGATGTGAAAAGCCCATGAGCACCATTGATTTCATTGCCCCAGTGTTCATCCGGCGCGACGGCCGGCAGCCGCATGACCTGCGACCGATCACAATCACACGCCGCTATACTCGCATGGCGCATGGCAGCGTGCTGATCCGGGCCGGAGACACGACCGTTCTGTGCACCGCCAGCGTCGACGAATCGCTCCCGCCGTGGATGAAAAAAGACACCAGCCGCGGTTGGGTCACGGCCGAGTACAACATGCTCCCCGGCAGCACGGCGCCCCGCAAGCCGCGCGAGCGGGCCGGCAAAGTCGACGGCCGCACCACCGAAATCCAGCGATTGATCGGCCGCAGCCTGCGGGCCGTCGTCGATCTCGAAGCCCTGGGCCCCCGGCAAATCACCGTCGATTGCGACGTGCTTCAGGCGGACGGCGGAACGCGAACGCTGTCGATCACCGGCGGATTCATCGCCCTCGTCGACGCCGTGACGTCGATCAAAGAGAAGCTGCCGGGCCACGCGCCGTTTTTCCGCGAAAGCGTCGCCGCGATCAGCCTGGGGCTCGTCGATGGGCGATTGCTGCTCGACCTCGATTACTCGGAAGACAGCCGGGCGCAGGTCGACTGCAACATCGTCACGACCGGGTCGGGCGAATTTGTGGAAGTGCAGGGGACGGCCGAAGGAGGGACATTCACCCGAGCTCAGCTCGACGCCCAGCTCGAATTGGCCCGCGCCGGGATCGACAAGTTGACCCGGCTGCAGCGCGAGGCGCTGGGTGCTGAGTGGCCGCTCGGAACGTGAAATAAACAGTCGAGGATGGATGATCGAAGATGGAGGATGGCGACGGGCGGCATTTTGCCCCGCGATCCGCGATCGTCGACTGTCTTCCGGCCACGCAGCCGATCATGTCTCCACCGCAAACTCGGCGGTGATCGTCGTACGGATCCCGCCGCGGGGGGTGAACGCGGCGACGATTTTCATCTGCCGTGGACGGCAGCAGGCAACCAGATCGTCGAGTATCCGATTGGTGACGTGCTCGTAGAACGCGCCGTGGTTGCGAAACTGCTGCAGGTACAGTTTCAGCGATTTGAGCTCGATGCACAGGCGATCCGGAACGTAGGTAATCGTCAGCTCGCCGAAGTCGGGCTGCCCGGTCATGGGACAGACCGATGTGAACTCGGGACAGACCGTCTCGATGACGTAATTGCGATCGGGAAACTGATTCTCGAACGTCTCGAGCTGCTCGCGAAAATTGTCGCTCATCATGGCATTTTAGCGGCCCCGGGAAAATCGGTCAAAGAACTGCAAATGCTTGTCGATTCGCGTTCCAGTCGTTCGACTAAGAGGTGTCGTCAGTTGATTTTTGTTTGACCCCTCTCCAATCTCATCTTGAGGAGCCTGACCATGAGCAAGTCGACCCAGCCAATTCCCCCCGGAATGGACAAGCTGATCCCGCACCTGGCGTGCAGCCCGTGCAGCGAGGCGATCGCCTTCTACAAGAAGGCCTTCGGGGCCGAAGAGATCGTTCGCATGCCCGCGCCCGACGGCAAGAGAATCATGCACGCGCAGATTCGCATCGGCACGAGCTTCGTGTTTCTCGTCGACGATTTTCCCGAATACAACCAGGGCAAGTCGGAGACGCCGACGGGCCTCAAAGGCACGCCGGTGACGCTGCACCATTACGTCGAGAACTGCGACGCCGCAATCAAACGGGCGCAGGACGCCGGCGCCATGGTGCTGATGCCCCCCGCGGACATGTTCTGGGGCGACCGCTACGCCGTCGTCAAGGATCCCTTCGGGCATAAATGGTCGTTTGCGACGCACCTCCAAGACCTCACGCCCGAACAAATGGTGGCCGGGATGAATGCGGCTTTCGCAGAGGGAGGGAATTGTTGAGCGAGCAACGCGGCGCGTCCAGGCGTGCGGCATTTTCGGCACTTGTCAGTCCGGCAAGCCGCGCCACGGCGCTTCTGCTGGCGTGCTGGATGCTTGTGGAATCCGCCGCCTGTCCCGTCGCCGTGGCAGAGACGTTTCCCTACCGGCAAGAGCCGGTGAATTACTTCAGTGACGAACTGGCCGACCCCGTTTCGAAGCTGCGATCAGAGATCGATATGGGGACGGTCCGGCTGGAATTTGAGAAGGAAGGCGGCCGCGGATATTTGCGTTCGCTGCTGAAGGCACTCGACGTGAGTCCCGCATCGCAGATGCTGGTCTTCGCCAAAAACTCGGTCAACGCCCGGACCATTTCTCCGGAAAATCCGCGGGCGCTGTATTTCAATGACGCGGCCTACATCGGTTTCGTCCCCGGCGCGCCGTTTCTTGAAATCTCGGCCGTCGATCCGCGGAAGGGAGCGGTCTTCTACACGCTGGCCCAGAAAGACGACGCGACTCCCTCGCTCGTCCGCGAAGAGAGCTGCCTGTTGTGCCATGTCTCTGTCAATTCGCTGCACGTGCCGGGACACCTCGTCCGGTCGTTTGTCACCGACCCGCAGGGCAACCCGGGGCGCGGCTATTCGCGCGTCACGCACGATTCCCCCTACGCGAACCGCTGGGGAGGCTATTTTGTCACCGGCGATTTCGGGTCGCTGCCACACCTGGGAAATCTCTCGACCGCGGCCGACCTGCTCGAACACGAACGCCACCGCGATGGCCCGGGCCGGCCCGTCGACCTCGCCCGGCGACTCGACGCCGCAAAATATCTATCCTCGCACAGCGACGTCGTGGCCCTGCTCGTGCACGAGCACCAGACTCACGGGCACAACCTGCTCACACGCGTCAACTATGAACACCAGTTCCAGAAGCCCGAGAACTCGGAAGAAGAGCTGCTGCGGTACCTCCTGTTCGCCGACGAGCCCCCTCTCGAAGATCCCGTGCTGGGGAGTTCGGCGTACGAAAGCGGTTTTGTGAAACTGGGCCCTCGCGACGGGCAGGGGCGTACTTTGCGGCAATTCGACCTGGAAACGAGGCTTTTCAAGTACCGGCTGAGCTATCTGATTTATTCCGATTCCTTTGATCTGCTCCCCGATCCGGTCCGTTTACGACTGTACAGGCGATTGTGGGAAATCCTGTCGGCCGAGCGGCCAGCGGCCCCGTTCGACAGGCTTCCCCGTGCCGAACGGACGGCGGTCCTCGAGATCGTCCGTGACACGAAGCGCGGCCTGCCGGAGTACTGGAAGCCATGATTCCTCATCCTGACTGGACGGTTGTTTACAGCCGGCTCAAGACGCGGATCGAATCGGCCGGCATCTGCGTGCGGCGGCAGAAGTTGGGCCCGAACACGACCGGCGTCTTCGACGGCGCGAGCATCACCACCAATTCCGAGTGCGACAGGGCGACGCAGTGCCACAATATCGCCCACGCGCTGGGGCACATCGTGCAGTGGAGCCTCGACGAGCCCCGCTGGCAGGCTCTGTACGACGAGCTGTACGCGGCCAAGGATCGGAAACAGTCCGACCCCGCCCGGCTTGAACGCGCGCTGGACGCCTTTCGCGGTTACGAAGAAGATGCCTCGGCCTACGCCGCCGGCTTGCTGATCGAAACGCGAAACGAACACGTGTTGCCCACGTTCACGCTGTTCGCGCGGGCCGACATCGAAGCCATTGTCAGCTACCATCGCGACGGCGTCGCCCCGGTGTGGAACGAGTTCTTCGAAGACTACCAGGCCCGCGCGCGGCACGGCGAATTCGAAGTCCGGGATTTCGTCCCAGAATTCATCCCCCCCTTCACCCCGCGCCCGATCGCCCCGCAGGAAGTTATTCAGGCCACCCGCCGCGACACGGCGGCGTGACCGCTGAAGCTCAGACTTCAGCCTGCGCTGTTTGAGCTGCAAAAGCTCGCTTGACCCCGATGGTCCCGGCCGCCGGCTGCGCAACGTCACCCGCGGTCATTAATTTCACCGTCCGGCAAACGCCTTATAAAAGGCTTCCGGAACGACATTGCAATCTGCCCGACGGGTGATTGCAGAATGCACGACTCTGGCAACCGTGCATTTCGTCAATCAGTGCGAATCACTGCAAATTGCACGCATTTTTTGCATCGGCATGCAAAATGCCATTTCTCTCAGCCGCGACGATTCCATTGATTGACGAGCCGACGCCATCTGGCGACGCGCCGAGATTCTCAGGAATGATCCATGCCGGAACCTGATAACAAGCCGTCCCCGCCCGGCGGCATGAAGCGCGCGGCCATCACAGCAGCGCCGGTGATCGTCATTGGAAGCGTGATGTTCCATTTCATCTCGTTTTGGCGTGTCGCCGCGGTGGTGCTGTGCGATATGTCGAGCACCGTCTATTACATCGGCGCCATCGTCGAAAGCGCCATCGGCAAGGCGGCGCCGTGGTTTATTCTGGCGGTGCTGCTGTTCAGCTACGGGATGCGATCGGTGTACATCGAAAGCTGCGGGCTGTTCGTCCGCGGCGGTGTGTACAAGGTCGTGAAGGAAGCGATGGGGGGGTTCCTGGCGAAACTCTCGGTGTCGGCCCTGATGTTCGACTATGTTCTGACGGGGCCGATCAGCGGCGTTTCGGCGGGACAGTACATTGTCGGACTGGGCCTCGAGGCGGTGGCGCGCGTCGGCGGCGTGCAACTCGACGAAGGGACCAGGCAAGAAATCAAGAGCTGGGGATCGGTTTTGATCGCCTGCGCCATCACCCTGTACTTCTTTCGCCAGAACCTTCTCGGAATCCCGGAATCGAGCGACAAGGCGGTGAAGATCATGGGCGCTACGACCGTGATGGGCGTGGTCATGCTGATCTGGTGCGGCGTGACGCTCGCCATCCAGGGGCCCGTCAATCGCCAGATTCCCTGGGAGCCCGATTTTTCCAAGAAGGTCGAGATTGACGCCAATGGTCAGACTGTCCCTAAGATCAACCCGCTCACCGGCGAGCAGGAAGACCCCCTCGGCTTCCTCGATCGCTTCCCGTCAGTCGCCGAACCGCTCAGACAACCCGGAAGCTGGTTGAGCCTGGTGGGCGTGCTGGGCATCGTGATCGCGTTCGGACATTCAATTCTGGCGATGAGTGGCGAGGAAACTCTGGCCCAGGTCTACCGGGAGGTCGAATCTCCCAAGTTGCCGAATTTCAAAAAAGCGGCATTCATCGTCTTCCTGTACAGCTTCCTGCTCACGGGAACGATGAATTTCCTGGCCGTGCTGCTGATCCCCGACGAACTCCGCATGAAGGAGTACTACGACAACTGGATGGGCGGACTGGCGATGCAAATGGCAGGACCGCCGATGGTTCTTCTTCTGCTCAACGCGTTCGTCGTCGTGGTCGGGTTCCTGATCCTGTCCGGGGCCGTCAACACCTCGATCATCGGTTCCAACGGCGTGTTGAGTCGGGTCGCAGAAGACGGCGTGCTGCCGGACTGGTTTCTCAAGCCTCACCGGACCTATGGGACGACGGCCGGCATTCTGTACCTGATCACGGCCTTGCAATTATTCACGATCGTCACCAGTCGCGGCGACGTGATTCTGCTAGGGGAGGCGTACGCGTTCGGCGTCGTCTGGAGCTTCGTCTTCAAGACGCTGTCGATGGTGGTGCTGCGCTTCAAGGACCGCACTCCCAGGGAATTCAAAGTGCCGTTCAATGTTCGTCTGGGCAATGTCGACGTCCCCGTGGGCCTGGGCCTGATCTTCCTGATCGTGCTGCTATCGGCGCTGGCCAACTTTGTGACCAAGCCCGTCGCCACCGTCAGCGGACTGATCTTTACGGCAGTGTTCCTGGCCGTCTTTGTGACGACGGAACGTTTTTACGAACGGCGGCGGCGCGGCGCGAAGCATGAGCACCTCGAACAGTTCAATCAACAGATCGCGCAGGACGTGAGCATCGCCGGCCTGAAACTGGAGAAGCCGCACCACAAGCTGGTGGCGATCCGGTCGCCGCAAAATCTTTTCATGCTCGAGCAGGCCCTCGCGGAAACCGACCCGGACACGACCGACGTGGTCGTCATGACGGCCAAGGTCACGCCGGTCGACGGAGGTCAGGAGGACGGCCAGCTCGATTCTTACGACCAGCACCTGATGACCGCCGTCGTCGAACGGGCCGAGAAAGCCGGCAAAAAGGTGACGCCGCTCATCGTACCGACCAATAATCCCCTGCATGCCCTGCTGCAGACCGCCAGGGACCTCGGCGCCCAGGAGCTGGTGGTCGGGGCGTCGAACAAATTCACCGCGGAAGAGCAGCTCGATCAGATGGCCTTTTACTGGATCAACCTCCACGGCGGCGAGCCGGCGCCCCTGACGATTCGAATCTTGAGCCGCACCTGGGATGTGCATTACGACGTGGGGGGGGGGCAGCCGGATTCCGCGGGTCAGCGAGCGCAAGGCGAGGACGGTGGCGGAACTGCGCGCCGCCGGAATCGGCGTGCGGCGCGTGCTGATGGTCCACGACAACACAAGTCGCTCGAGCGACCTGTTCGACATTGTGCTCACGTCCCTCGATCCGCAAGTCACGCTGGATCTGGCGCGTCTGCCGCGCGCGGGCACTTCAGGCGGCAGCACAACAAGAAACGGTTGCCTGCTGAGCGACGTGGATCGGGCCGAAAAAATCGGCCGCGAACCGGTCGTGCACCAGCTCGAAAGGGAACCCGGTCCCGGAATTGTCCAGCTCACGCTCGAAAACGATTACGACCTCGTCGTCCTCGATGCGGCCGTTCCTGAAGGCGGTGCCGAACGGCCCGGCTGGCACACGTACGTTCATGAACATGCCCCGTGCGCCATTTGCGTGCTCTCGCTGCCGGCCATTCAGCGCGAAGTCGTCGACAAGACGCCGTCGAACTGAAAAAGGACGCGGCACTTTGTTCCACATCACTTGTCCTTCTCGACGATGTTGCGGCCCTTTTCGGTCAATGTGACGGTCGTTGAATCGCCGCGGGGCACGATCAGGTTGAGCCGCCTTAACAAGATCGCCGCCTGCACGGACGCATCGATCCGCTTGAGATCGACTTCAGGACGGCAGGCGGTGAGGATTCCGGCGGCCTGGTCGATCACGGCGGGATCGCTCGGCAACCGGTGCAGCCAGGTTCGCAGAGCGCCGACCAGATTCTCCGGCCCTCCCATCAGCACCAACGCCAGGCCCGCGACCGTATGCCGGTTCATGTGCATGTAACCACCCACCGCGCCGCTCACTGCGAATAAGAGATGATCGGTCCCCGACATCGGCTTGAGCCCGGCGAACGGATTGACATGCCGCCAGGCGGAAATCATGCCGACCACAAAGAAGACGGCCGTCACGCAGAGTGCCACCGTCGACGAGGGAAACCGGCCGCCCGCAATCGAAATGCAGACAAACCAGGCGATGCAGAACACGACGCCGGACGTCAGCGCCGTGAACAGAATGCCCATCCCCGCTTCGATCGTCGCCTCAATCGCCAGCTCGCGATTCCGCGCCTGGACGCGGCGAAGGACCCTCGCGGCAATACGCGCATCCTGGGGAATTTGAGTCACAACTCGGTCTCCGGTGCCGGTAACCCCCGATGAATTCGACGGGATGTCCCCAGTTTAGCCGCGATACGCACTTGATTGAATCGCGGTTGCTGCCTGTCGCAGGAAGTCCGTATTGCCTGCCATGTCAGGTCGCAATATGCTCCGCATCGCGCCGGTTGCGGAATTGGACCCCAGAATCGAGACGCCAATGATCATTCGATCATGCAAGTCAGGATTTTTCGCGCTGATGATCGTCGCGACGTGGGCGAATTCGGCGCACACAGACGATATTGACGTCTGGGTCGGGCAGCGGATCATGCCCAGACTCAATTGTCAGCCGATGATCGGCAACCGTCCGGTCCCAAACCACTTCCTCGAAATGCCCGCTGAGGTACTCCAGGTGAACGGCCACTGGCTGTGGATCGGTCGCGCGTGGGTCCGGAAATCCGATGTCGTCCCCCTTGACAGCGCGCTGGCGTACTATTCCGCTGCCCTCACAACCGGGTTCGCGCGCAGTACGATGCTCAAGTGTCGCGGCGTCGTCTGGAAAACCAGAGGAGACCTCGACAAAGCCCTGACGGATCTGAATGAGGCGATTCGTCTCCAGCCCGATTACGCCGGCGCCTACTGCATCCGTGGCACCATTTGGAGCGTCAGGCAAGATCTCGATCGGGCTTTGGCAGATTACGCACAGGCCATCCGCTTCGATCCCTCTCTGCCTGCGGCCTACCAGAACCGGGGAGCAATCTGGTCCAGCAGGGGAGAATTCGATCGGGCTCTTGAAGACCTGAACAAAGCCATCCAGCTCGACCCCGGACGCAACAGGACCTGGTTCCTGCGCGGCGCTGTGCGGGAAATGACCGGCGACTTCGACAATGCCGCAATTGACTACACCGAAGCGATTCGACTCGTCCCCGCGGACGCCGCCGCCTGGTTGTGCCGCGGGATTGTCAGAGGACATAAGGGGGAATTGCAATCTGCCCTTGCCGACTTCACGGAAGCGATCCGCCTCGACCCGAATAATCACATGGCTTACAGCAATCGCGGGGTCTCCTGGTGCGACCTGGGCGACTTCGAAAAGGCGATCCTGGATTTCGACGCTGCAATTCGAATTTATCCGCGGCACGCTCATGCCTACTGCTGCCGCGGCAACGCGCACTTTGAGCTCGGGCAGAACGACAAGGCCGTTGCGGACTACACCATGGCGATTGAGTTCGACCTCAAGACGTCTGTGGCCCACAACAATCGTGCGGGCATCCGCATGATGACGGGTGATGTCGCAGGCGCTCTCGAAGACCTTGAGCAGGCGGTTCTGATCGAACCGCACGATGAAAGCGCTCATTGCAATCGTGCGCGGGTCTGGGCGACAACCACCCATGACAGTTTTCGCGATGGAAAGCGCGCGGTCGAATCGGCTACCAAGGCCTGCGAATTGACCGATTGGAAGAACCCGGAAACTCTCGCGGTCCTGGCCGCTGCCCATGCCGAGGCAGGCAATTTCGAGGCCGCCGTGAAGTGGCAGGCCCGCGCGATCGAGCTGGCTGCCGACGACGAATCCCTGGAACTGCCGTCTCGCCTCGATCTCTACAAATCCGGCAAACCATATCGGGACGATCTGAAGAACTGGAACCGCGAACGGTGATCACCGCACTGTGCGTCACGGCGTTCAGCTCATCGATTTTCGCACGTAGACGGCAACCTATTCCACCGCAAACTTCTGTACGCGGTGATTGAAGGCGTCGACGACGTAGAGGATGCCGCGGCTGTCGAACGCCAGGCCGTGCGGGGCGTAGAACTGGCCGGGTTCGGTCCCCGCCGTTCCGAAGCCACGCAGGTAGGCGCCTTCGCTGGTAAACTGCTGGATCCGCCCGCACACGGCGCTCACCCAGATGCGATCGTGCTTGTCGACGCAAATGCTCACCGGCCCCTGCAGCGTCGCCTTGCGATCTTTGAAGCCGGTGAAGACGCCGCCGAAGCCTCCAGGTTTGTCTTCGTTGGTTCCCCACGAAAGGAGAAACTTGCCGTCGGAGGTGAACTTCTGCACGCGGCCCATCGAGCCTTCGGTCGTGTAGACGTTGCCTTTGCTGTCGAACGCCACGAATTGCGGTCCGCCCACGCGCGAGCGGATCGATACGATTCCGCCGAACTGGCCTTCCTTCGCCCCATACTCGCCCCATTTGAACAGGAATTTTCCTTCGGCGTCGAACACCTGCACGCGTCGATTGGTTTGATCGGCAACAAACAGACGCCCATCACTGTGAATCGCCAGGCCCCCGGGGCAATCGAATTCGCCGTTCTCGGTGCCTGTTTTGCCCCACTGCCGCAGCAGTTTGCCCGTCGGGTCGTAGACCGAAATCCGATCGTTAGGCCGGTCTTCTCGTTTCCTTTCCGCAAAGTGGGAGAGGTAAATGTCTCCGGAGCGGCTGAGAACAATCCCTCCCGGTGTGGGGGACACGGGCAGCACGCGAAGCAGCTGGCCGTTCGTGTCGAACTTCTGCACGCGATCGTTGTAGAAGTCAGTGACGAATACCTCGTCAGCCGCGTTGATGGCAATGCCGATCGGGAAATGGAACTCGCCCGGTTCGGACCCTTCGCGGCCCCATTCCCCCAGGAACCGCACGTCGCCGGCCGCGGGTTGATCAGCTTGCCCCGGCTCTGCCAGACACGTGTTCGATCCGGACAGAATCAACGCTCCCACGATTTCGAAAATCACAAACAAGAGCAGCGAACGAGCAAATCGTGCGTGCATATCTTCTTGCTCAGAGGTTGCGAAATTGCGAAGGGTGGACTTCAGTCCACACGAAAAACTCGTCGACAAAGTTCTGCTCCGATGATAGTTGATGATCAATCCAGTGTCGCACACGCCGGCTGCGCAGCAGGTCAGGTTGTGCCTGACGCAATTGGTCTCCGTCGGCCCCATCAGGTTCCGGCCAACGCGACGGACTCGCGATCGGGCTGCGGCCGCAAAACATCATGACTCGCGAACGCAAGTGACGGACTGCCATACTGGCCTTGAGTGCCTTAACCTTACCTGCAAGCAAATTGCGTCAGGCACAGTCTGACCTACGTCATTACTTCGCCGCGAGCTTGGCAATCTCCGCATCCGCTAGCGCCCGGTTGTACAGCCGCACGTCGGCGATCTTGCCGCAGAAATAATCGGTCTGGCCGAAACCGATGCGCAGCTGCCGGTCGTTAGAGATGTCGTACTCGGCTGGATTGAAGGCCGACGATTTCGCCACGAGTTTGCCATCCACGAACAGCTTGAGCAATCCTTTCTCGCGGATCGCGGCGATGTGCTTCCAGCCGGGGCCCAGGTCGTTTTCGGACGACACGCACTTGCCCGCCTCCATGCTGTACACCCGGCCCCGCACGTCGGCCGGCGCGTCGAGGACCGAGCTGGTGCAACTCCCGATGCTGGCGAACAGCCGGCCGTCGTGAATCGTCAGGCTCGTCACGCGGCTCCATTCGGCGACTTGCTCGCGCGTCGGTCTTCCGCCGTTGTCGGCAGGCGGGACGGGTTCCCAGCCGGGGGGCGAGTAAAAGCGCTTGAGCGACGTCCACCGCTCGTCGCCGTCGTGCCGGCACACCTCGGCGCGCGGAATCGAACCGCCATACAGCTTGCCGTTGTAGACCACGAGCGAATTGACTTCGGTGCCATCTTCGCCGACGCGGCCGAACTCCTGCCACTTTTCGCCGCCAAGGTAACGAGACACCTTCGCCAGCGGCCATGTGCCCGCACAGAGCTGGCCGCGATAGACGGCCATCGAATGCGTCTGCAGCGTCCGCTCGGGCTCCGAAGGGACGCCCGCATAGACCCATTCCCGGCCGTCGAACGCGTACACGCTCGGCCAGCCCACATAGAGCCTGCCGTTGTAGCAGCACATCGTGTGCGGAAAGCACTTCTGCGGGCCGCTCATCGGAAAGATCTTCGACTCGCGCCAGCGGTTTTCCCCTTCCAGGGCGAACACGCCCCACGTCTGCGGACCGCCGCCGACGTACAGTTTGCCCTTGTAGCTGGCCGCGCAGTTCAACGTGCGGTCGTCACTGGGCTGGCCGCAGTCGACCCACGTCGTGCCGCCGGCGTAGCGATAGACGCGCCCCGGTTCGTAGGGCCCCGTGCGCACGCGAGTCCAGTCGTAGGTCGTGGTGACGGCGTACAGATGTCCCTGATGAACGATCAGCGGTCCCACGCCGGTCGACTGGCCCGTGCCAACCTGGCCGCAATCGGTCCAGCGATCCTGGCCTTCGTAGCGAAAGACGTGGCGCCAGTCGCGCTCGTCTTTGGCGTCCATCGTGGCCGCGTACAATTTCCCCTGGAAGGCGGTCAGCGAGTTACTGACGTAATTGCTGGTGCGGCTGGGTCGGCCGCAATCGATCCAGTCGCCGGTCTTCGCGTTGTCGATTCCGAAGAAGACATGCCGATCGGTTCCCTGCGATTGATATCCGCCGGCACTCGACTTGAGCGACAGCGTGATCCCCCGCCGCAGGTCCGGATCATACCGGTCGAGCACGTCGCCCAGGATATCGTTGACCTCCGCCTCGGTATGAATTCGGGCGGAGATCGCAAAGTCGCCCATGCCCATATTGAGCAAAGGATGCGCGGGGACTTCGATGTACGCGCCGATACCGTCGAACGTTCCGTCCTCGAGTTTGACGCCATGATTGACGCCGTGGTTCCCCTTCCCGGAATGATCCCGGCAATCCCCCTGCAGCTTCCAATGCCCGACCAGCCCGGCGTCGAGCCTGCGCTCCTTCGCCACTGCACCTGCTGCAGGCCCGCCCGGCGGCGGTTCTCCGAACGCCGTTCCGCTCACGAAAGCCATCACGACGGTTGCCAGTTTCAATCCGAACCGCGACATTGTCATGGAACCCTCGCACTGCAATTAGTCTCACTTTTCGTAGCGTGGACTTCAGTCCACGTTCGTGAATTGCTGAGTGGCGTGAACCCCGACAAACGACCATCACCGCCCGCCGCCAGCATGCCTGAACATCAGCGCGATTGCAATCAGACGCTGTTCTGAGTCGACAAGATTAATCTGCGGAAATCTGCGAA
>JACQFH010000208.1 GCA_016200145.1 Planctomycetia bacterium
CCGACCGCAACTTCGATGTCTATGACGATGAGGGCAGTCAGATGTACATGGGCGTTCGGGGAGAGGACAACGTCGCCGATCGCGCCGTCCGTGACACCGCTGGCGAGGTCTGCGAGACGTTTGACGGCCACGAGTCCAAGATCTTCTGCACGTATTATTGCGCCGTGTGCGGCGGGGGCACGGTCCGCGGGACCGAAGTGTTTTCGGACGCGGCCCCGCCGCTGGCTGCCGTGAAATGCGATTACTGCCGCGAAGCGCGCCTCTATCGCTGGACAGCAGAGATTTCGAAAGGTGACATGCAGAAAGAACTCGATCCGTGGCTGAAAGAGAAAGGACAGCCGACGGGGGCGCTGAAGACGGTGTCGCTTGTGCGCGCGACGGGCGGCGGCGCGACGATCCCCGAGTTCGACGTGCGCTCCGGCAAGCAATCGGTGCGGATCTCGGGGAGTGAGCTGCGCGTCCTGCTGTCGGGACGGGGGCTGTACAGCCCGCAGTTCACGATTGCCGACCGCGGGCGCGTGCTGGAAATCAGCGGCCGGGGTCACGGCCACGGCGTGGGCCTGTGCCAGTGGGGCGCGCGGGGCCAGGCCCTCGAAGGCAAAACCTGCCCGCAGATCCTGCAGCACTACTACCCCGGCTCGACGATCGCGACTCGCACCTGGAAGTGACGCCGCTCACCTCATCCGCGGTTCCCTGTTTGTCCTGGCTCTGGAATAACCGAGCTATCTCTTTGCGGCCTGGCGGCATTGCCTGATATTTTCGTATCCGTGTTTGATCCGTGTTTCATCCGTGGCTGAATTCCCCGTGTCCCAAACGCCCAACCACCAGCAATCACTGACTGACGCCGGCGCGAAAACGGCGCCGGCGGCGGCGGGCATCGGCCTGACGACGGGGACGCTGCTGATCGTCGCCAACATGATCGGCGTGGGAGTGTTCACGACGACCGGGTACATGGTGGCGGCCCTGCAGTCGCCGCTGGCGATCCTGGCCGCCTGGGCCATCGGCGGCGTCGCGGCCTTCTGCGGCGCGCTGGCTTACGCCGAGCTGGGTGCCGCCCTCCCGCGCAACGGCGGGGAATACCAGCTTCTCTCGCGGATCTACCATCCGGCGTTCGGCTTCACTGCCGGCTGGGTCTCGCTGGTCGTCGGCTTCGCCGCGCCGCAGGCGCTGTTCAGCATGACGTTTGGAGATTATCTCAGCCAGCTCCTGTTCGGGGACGCGGCCCCGCTTCCGAGCTGGAACCCTCCGCTGGTCTTCGGATTGCTCCTGATGGCTCTGTTATCGGTCATGCACAGCGTCCATATCGGCACGGGGAGCCGCGCGCACAATCTGTTCACGCTGGGAAAGGTGCTGCTGATCGCCGGCTTCATCGTGGGCGGTCTGATCTGGGGAAACCTGTCGCAGGTCACGGCTGCGGGCGAGCAGTCTGCCGTCAGTGCGATCAAGTCGCCGATCTTTGCGGTGGAGCTGGTCTTCGTGTCATTCGCCTACACCGGCTGGAACACCGCCGCCTACCTGGCCGGTGAGTTCCGCCGGCCGTCGCGGGACATCCCGTGGTCGGTGCTGGCCGGGACAGCCATCGTGACCGTGTTGTATCTGGGACTGAATGTCGTGTTCCTGGCGTCCGGTCCCCTGGCGGACCTCGCCAGCGCGAAAAAAAAGGTCGGTCATGTCGCCGCCGCCAATTTGTTTGGGAGCAGCGCCGGGCGGTTCGTCTCGTGGATGATCGTGATCGGCCTGATTTCGACGCTCTCGGCGAACATCATGGCTGGTCCGCGCGTTTACGAAGCCATGGGCCGCGACTATCCGCTCCTGAGGTTTCTCGCAGTGCGCCGAGCGGGAGGCGGTCCCGTCGTCGCAATTCTGCTGCAGGCGCTGGTGGCCGCGGTGATGATCGTCACGGCCAGTTTCGAAACGCTGCTGGCGTACGTCACCGTCACGCTGTCGCTGATCGCCTCGCTCACCGTTCTGGGCGTGCTCGTGCTTCGCTATCGCGAGCCCGGACTTGCCCGACCGTATCGAACGTGGGGCTATCCCGTGACGCCGCTCGTGTTTCTGGCGCTTGAAGGCTGGATGATCATTCAACTGATCCGCAATTCGCAGATGATTGCGAGAGCCGGCGCTGGCGAGGTCATTGTCGCGAGTGCCGTGACCCTCGCGAGCGGCTTCGTGCTGTATTACCTCGTGCGGCCGAAAACGGCCAGGCCATAACGGCCCCGTTCAGCGGTATCAATATCGAACGCTCGCAAGACGCTCAGGGCAGGCTTCCCGGGCCGACCCCCTGTGCGTATGCTTCAACGGGCATCTCGAAGAACCGGCATCACGGACGGCTTGGGCAGGCCATCCTGCGTGGTTGGCCCGGACACCGAGATTTGCGCAAAAAGTGCCATTCGGCGCAGATTATTCATCCGCGGAACCCCAAAAGCGCGCATCGGGCGCGCATTCCTGCGTCGAACGCGCGCATTCGTGCGCCAAACTGGCCATTTGGCGCAAATCGCATTTGCAAAGATGAATCATCTGCAACCGTATTCCATGAAACAGGTTGCGCTGATGTTTTGGCGAAAATCGCGAACGCGCAGCAGCCGGAGCGATCTCCGACCTCAACCAGCTCCCTTGACGCAAGTCGCCGTGATTTCGGCAGTTGGGGAGCGAACTGCAGCGCCGATCATTTTCGCATTTCAGGGTCCATTATTCACTCTATAGATATTCAGAACGTCTGTCTGACCCGGTGGATTAACAAGTCCGTTCGACCGCAATATTGGCTCCATCATCGAACGGCCTGCCGAGGTGCGGTCTGCGCGTCAGTCCGCCTTTTTCTCGGCGGCGTCTTTGTCGCCGGCGGGCCGGCGCAGCGGCTGACCGAAATTGGAAGGCGGAAACAGGGCGGTGAGCAGGTTGTAGAATGCCGGCTCGTCGAGCTCGCCCATCTTCTGCTTGTCGGCCAGGTCGAACAGCGCCTCGGCAGCGGCGACCAGCTCGGACAGCGTCACCTTTCCGTCCTTGTCGGCATCGGCCCGCTTGAAGATCGGGGCGGCCATGTAGCCGCCGGCAGAAAACGCACCCTGCGGACCCGGTTGACCGCCTTCACCTTCCGTGGGCCTGGGGAACAGCGTGTTGACGCCTTTCGTAAGCCCCTTGAGATTCACCTGCCCCTCGTCATCTTTGTCGCTGGCTTCGAACAGCCGCTGCGGCGCGGCGAGCCACTCGGCCCGTGACAGGCGTTCGTTTCGGTCGGCGTCCAGGTCTTCAAGCATCGGCCCGCTGAGGAAATCGACGAGCTTGAATGCCCCCGGACCAAATCCGCCGGTCGGGATGTGCCCCTGCGAAGTGCCGGCGAGTTGCGCCGCGACCGATTTCGTGCGCCGATCCACAAACGTCCGGAGGTCCGGGGGCTGCCCCAGCATCACGAAAGGACCGAAGCCGGCGATCCCGTCTTTCCGAACTTTGGCGGCTTGCGCGTCGCGCTCGAAAGGGGCCTTGATCTCGGCTTCGAGCGATTCGACGTCGCGCAACACCGACTCGCGCGCGAAAACGGTTGCCGCCAGCTCTTTCAGCAGGTTCTGATATCTCTCGCTCATCCCGGGCATCTCCAACAGCCGTTCTGTCAGCCGGTGCGAGCCCGAGTACGGATGAGTCATGCTGAAGTCCATCTGTTTCTGTTTCGAGCCGAAAATGGGCAGGTTTGCGAACGACCGGTCGAGGTCCCACGGAAAGAAGTGCAATTTTCCCGTGGCGGGGTGCAGGTACGCGTAGTAATTGTGCCCCAGCGCGAAGAAGCTGTCTGAGTTGGAAATAAACGCGGTCGTCGCCAGGTACCGCAGGTAGCCGTCGATTTCGAGGTACGAGTCGATCTCGCGGCGGAATTCTTCGTCGTCCGCTTTGCTCGCCAGGCGTGCGAAGGCGATCATCCGCGCGGCCTCTTCGTCTGTGGCATCGCGTTTTGGCTTCAACTGCGTTGTGTACTTTTTCCAGTCGTCACCCATGTCGACGAAGTCGCGAAGGCCCTCGGGCTTCATCAAGAGGCCTTTGTCGCTGCCGAAGTGAGCTTGCAGGAACTGTTTGTCGGGCTGCTCGACGATGATGTACAGGCCCAGCAACGAATTGTCGTACTTGCCGGGCACGTCGAGCCAGACCTCGGCAAAGGCGGTGCGCGGCGCGGGGACGCCGGAAGCGCGGTACAGCCGGTAACCCAGCGCCTCGCGGCACTTCGAAGGATCGGCCACGCCGCAATGCAGGTTGAGCGTTTTTCTGCCGTGAAACCGCCCCGTGCCGCCGAAATGGTCGAGGTCGATCTTGAACGATTTCTTGACGGTGCGCGCCGCGTCGCCGATCGTGCCGTTTCCCTTGTAGCGAACGCCGACATTGTCGATCGTCTGCCCGTCGATCGATACCGAACCGGTGGCCCACGGCAGGTTCATTCCGAACATATTGCGATGCATTTCACGAGCGACCTCGGCCGGCTCTTTCGGCTCTGGCTTGCGACCAAATCCAAAGAATCCGCCACGCGACGCGGCGACCGGCGTGATCGCGGCAAACTCTTTCTCCGAGAGCGCAATCTGCACCGTGTGAAGTCGGCCCGGTTCGAACGTGTCGTCTTTGGACGAGGGCGCCTGATCGGATTTATCTTTGCGGTCGGCCGCGCCAGCCTGCTTAATTGTGGCGCCACTTAACATGAAGAGCGCCAGCGCCGCGGACAAAGGGCGCACTATGGAGAAACCTGCACGCAAGAATTCTGACATCGAGTCGTCCCTGGATTCAAAGTGGGCCATCGTGGATGGCTTGGTTTTGCTGCTGATCAACACGTTCGCCCTGTGGAGAGTTCTATCGGGGTGCTTGCGTCAGGCGGATTTTGGTCGACGCCGGCCGACGTTTGAGTATAATCAAAAGCGAGTTTGAACACCCTAGATTCACGGAGATGCTCAGATGCGCACGATCATTCTTCCCGTTGCACTGGTCGCCGCGGCATTCGCCCAGGCGCAAGCTCAAGACGCCGAGGCCGAGAAAAAGGCGATCGCCAAGATACGCGAAAGCGGGGCCCTGGTGCTCGAAATCGCCCAGAACGACAATCGGCTCGACGTCAGTTACATCACCGCTTCGGCGAAGATCACCGCCGAGCAACTCGCGCCGCTGAAAGAGCTGACGCGGCTGGCGAAGCTCAATCTCGGAAAGCTGGAAATCGGCGACGACGCGCTGGCCCACATTGCCGGGCAGAAAACTCTCGTCAGACTGCACCTCGAAAAGACAAAGGTCACCGACAAGGGGCTCGAGCACCTCAAGGCGCTGGAGAACCTCGAATACCTGAACCTGTACGGCACCGAAGTCGGCGACGCGGGCCTGGCGCACCTGGAAGGGCTCAAGAAGCTCAAGAACATTTACCTGTGGCAGACGAAAGTGACCGACGAAGGGGTCAAAAAGCTGCAGGCCGCGATCCCGGGTTTGAAAATCGACCGCGGCACATAATCGTAGTAGAATTCGTGAGAATTCCGGTCTGCCCCGGTGGAAGTGCACCTCGTTTGTTTAACCGCGACCCGGAAGGGGAGCGCGTATCGAACGTCACTGGTCGCTGCTTCGAATTGGTCACTGCTTCGAATCGGCGACACGTTGGAGTTCAGGCTTCAGCTTGTGCAACTGGATCGTGACTACAGGATTGCAACCTCTGAGCGCCCGTTTGCATTCCGCGGCACATAGCCTGCGATACGCGCTCCCCTGGCGGGTCGCGGTTAAACG
>JACQFH010000209.1 GCA_016200145.1 Planctomycetia bacterium
CCGCTGGTGTACCATGTTGGGCTGCCCATTTTTGTTGCCAGCCAACTTGCCGGCCCGATGCTCAGCAGATAGAGCGCAGCAGTCAGCAACGCGACGCCGGCCAAAAACCGAAGAGACGGCTTCTTCTTGCAATTGATGTATCGCACCGTACCCCAGACGGCGAGTGCCGCGACTACCAATCCCAGGACAAAAAGTGCGATGGCCATTCCCGAATTCTACCGTCGCATGCCGATGCCGTGAAATGCCTGACGCCGAGTTGAACCTGATTGTCATTCGTTCCGCCGACCTGAACCGGTCCGCTCGTTTCTATGGAACATTAGGCATCCAGTTTTCGCGCGAGCGGCACGGTTCTGGACCGGAGCACCTGGCGGGGAATACCGGGGGCGTTGTGCTTGAGATTTATCCGCAAAGCGCTGGCGTAAGGACTGCCAAAACTCAGATCGGATTTCGCGTCAATTCGATTGCCGCGCTCGTCCCCACCCTGCAAGAGGCTGGCGGGACGGTCGTCTCGCCGTGCGAAGCAAGTGAATGAGGTATGCGAGCCGTCGTGGCCGATCCGGACGGACACCGCGTTGAGCTGCTCGAAAATCAGGCTGGAAAGCCTGACCTACATTAGGCCAGCATTTTCTGCACGACATTGCCGGCGACGTCGGTGAGGCGGTAGTCGCGGCCCTGAAAGCGGAACGTGAGCTTGAGGTGGTCGATCCCCAAGAGGTGCAGGATCGTCGCCTGCAAGTCGTGCACGTGGACTTTGTCTTCGACGGCGTAGTAGCCCAGCTCGTCGGTCTGGCCGATCGTCTGGCCGACCTTGATGCCGCCACCCGCCAGCCACATTGTGTAACCCTCGATGTGGTGGTCGCGCCCCAGCATGTCGCGCGGCTCGCCCTGCGGTGTGCGGCCAAATTCGCCTCCCCACACGACCAGCGTGCTGTCGAGCAGGCCGCGGGTTTTGAGGTCTTTCACGAGGGCTGCCATTGCCTGGTCGACTTCGCGGCAGCGTTCGTCGAGCGACTTGCCGAGCTCGGTCCCCGCATTACCGTGATGGTCCCAATCGGTGTGATAGAGCTGCACAAACCGCACGCCGCGCTCGACAAGGCGCCGCGCGAGCAGGCAGTTGTTGGCGAAAGACGGCGTCCCGGGCTCGGCCCCGTACGATTTGATCGTGTCGGCCGTTTCGCCGGCCAGGCTCATCAATTCGGGCGCGCTCGACTGCATGCGATACGCCATTTCGTAGGCGGCGATCCGCGTCGCGATCTCGGGGTCTTGCGTTTCGCCGAGCCGCAGCTTGTTGAGGTCGTTCACCGCATCGACAAATTGCTTCTGACGGTTGGAGTCGATGCCCGGAGGGCTGGCCAGGTCGAGAATCGGCTCGGCCCCGGAGCGGAAGGGGACCCCCTGGTACGTCGTGGGCAGGAAACCGCTGGCCCACAGGGGCGATCCACCGCGCGGGCCGCGCGGCCCTGATTGCAGCACGACGAACCCTGGCAGGTCCTTGGATTCGCTGCCAATTCCGTACGTCACCCAGGCCCCCATGCTGGGGCGCCCCATGAACTGCGGCGAACCCGTGTTGACGAACAGCTTGGCCGGGCCGTGGTTGAAGACGTCGGTGCGCATGCTCTTCACGAGACAGATATCGTCGGCAACTGTCTGCAGGTGAGGCAGCAGGTCGCCAATCTGCGCGCCCGACTGGCCGCACTGTGTGAACTTGCGGCGGGTGCCGAGGAGCTTGGCATCGCGCTTGATGAAGGCGAAACGTTTGTTCTTGACGTACGACTCGGGGATCACCTGGCCGTCCATCTCCTGCAGTTTGGGCTTATAGTCGAAGAGGTCAAGCTGACTGGGCCCGCCAGCCATGAACAGAAAAATAACGTTTTTGGCTTTGGCCGGGAAATGCCCCTGCTGCGGCGCGAACGGATTGGTCTGGCGGTCGTTCGCGGGTGCGGCCAAAAGCGGCCGTTCGTTCATCAACGACGCGAGTGCGAGCGACCCCAGCCCGACCCGGCAATCACTGAAGAAGTGCCGGCGGGTGATTGTTCGCAACTGTTGTTCTTCAGGGTGCATGAGACTTACTCCCGTGTAATAAACTCATCCAGATTCAGCAGCACCCGCGCCACGGCCGTCCACGTGGCGAATTCCTGGACGTTGGCCTTCACCGGCACCAGGGGCGGCGTGAGCCGTTCGGCTTCTTTCAGGTTCGCGGCGAACTCGGCGCGCTGCTGGGACACGAGCTGTGAAAGCCGCTTGCTCTCGGCGGCATTCGGTTCGCGCGACAGGCACGTGCGGAACGCAAACCGCAGGCGGGCCGCGTCGTCCTCCAGTGCGGCGTTCAGCGTCCGCAGGGCCAGGCCCTGGGCGATCTCGACAAACTGCTGGTCGTTGGCCAGCGTCAGCGATTGCAGCGGCGTGTTCGAGCGGTTCCGCCGCGTGCAGGCCACGTTGGCGTCGGGGAAGTCGAACACCGTCATCGCGGGATAAGGGCTCGACCGCCACAGGTACGTGTACATGCCGCGGCGATAGCGATCGGGGCCGATCGCCGTGTTCCACGGTTTCTTGTCTTGCGTGAATTCGAACACGCCGTCGGGTTGCGGCGGGTAGACGCTCGGACCGCCCAGCGTTGGATTCAATAATCCGCCGGCAGCCAGCGCCACGTCGCGGATGATCTCGGCATCGAGCCGCAGCCGCGACTGCCGCGCGTAAAGCCGATTGGCGGCGTCGACCTCTTCCAGGTCGGTGCGGTGGTTCGATGATTGCCGGTACGTCGCCGAGGTGACGATCAGGCGGTGCATGCGTTTGAGAGACCATGCGCCAGAAAATTCCGCGTGCGGCGCGACTCCCTCTGCCCTCCCCTTGCTCAGGGGGGGAGAAGCAGTGACAAACTCGGCGGCGAGCCAGTCGAGGAGCTCGGGGTGCGTGGGGGGCGTTCCCTGGGTGCCGAAGTCGTTTTCCGTATCGACGATGCCACGGCCAAAATACTTCTGCCAGACGCGGTTCATCGTCACCCGCGGTGTGAGCGGGTTCCGCGGGTCGACCAGCCAGCGGGCGAAGTCGAGCCGTGACGGCGATTTGAGATCGGCAGGCAGCCCCGGCAAGACGGCCGGCACGCCCGGCTCGACCCGCGCACCCTTCCGCAGAAAGTCGCCGCGAATGTGGATGTGCGATTCGCGAGGCTGGCCCCGCTCCTGCATGATCATCGTCGTCGTGAAGACGGGCTCGCTGCCGCGAATCTTAAGGATCTCCTCGAGGATCGGGAACTCATTCCGGGCGGCGGGCAGCTTCTTGTAGTAGTCTGCCAGGTCTTTTCGATTCTGGTCGGTGCGCATCCCCAATGCCAGATTGACCGCGTTCAGCACTTCCGGCGGGAGTTTTTTCCGGTCGTCGTCGGTGAGCGCCAGTTCCCAGGCCGTCAGCCTGGCCTGAAATGCTTCAGCTTGCGTCTCGAACTGTTTTTCGAGCTCGGCGACCTGGCGGCGCAGTTCTTCGCGCTTCTGCGGCATACCAGCGGCGACCTGTTCGGGCGTGGGAACGTCTATCTTCGGCTCGTCCGCGTTGTTCAAGAACGCGAACATCTGGTAATACTCGCGCTGCGAGACGGGATCGTACTTGTGCTCGTGGCACTGGGCGCAGCCGACCGTCAGACCCAGAAAGACGATTCCCGTCGTGTTCACGCGATCGACGACCGATTCAACACGGAACTGTTCCGGATCAGTTCCCCCTTCCTCGTTGATCAGGGTGTTGCGATGGAATCCGGTCGCAATTCTCTGCTCCGTCGTCGCGCCGGGAAGCATGTCGCCGGCGAACTGCTCGATCGTGAACTGGTCGAACGGCAGGTCGCGATTGACATTGTCGACGACCCAGTCGCGGTACTTCCAGATGCTGCGCGCGAAGTCGCGCGTGAAACCGTTGGAATCGGCGTACCGCGCCAGGTCCAGCCAGTGCCGGCCCCACCGCTCGCCGTAGTGCGGCGAAGACAGCAGCTTGTCGACCAGCAGTTCATAGGCGTCGGGGCGCGTATCGGCGACGAACGCGTCGACTTCGGCTGGAGTCGGCGGCAACCCCAGCAGGTCGAAGCTGAGCCGGCGAATCAGCGTGACCCGATCGGCCTCGGGCGAGGGGTGCAGGGTTTGCTTTTCCAGCCTGGCGAGAATGAACGCGTCGATCGGATTGCGGACCCACGCCGGCGTGACGACGGCCGGAACCGCCGGCCTTACGACCGGCCGGAACGCCCAGTGATCGGCGCCCTTCACCGGACCTTTGACGGCATCTTCGGCAGGGGCCTTGGCGCCCTGGTCGATCCAGGCTTTGAGGATCGCGATTTCTTCAGGAGTCAGCGGCGGTTGCCCCTTGGGGGGCATGACCGCAATTCCTTCAGCGCCGGTTACCGCCTGGTACAGCAGGCTCTCGGCACTTTTTCCGGGTTCGACCGCCGCACCGCTGTCTCCGCCACGGCGCGCCGATTCGATCGTGTCCAGCCGCAGGCCGGATTTCTGCTTTTCCGTCCCGTGGCAAGATGTGCAGTGTTTCGTCAGAATCGGCTTGATGTCGGCGGCGTAATCGACGACCCGATCGTCGGCCCGAACCGCCGCGCCAATTACCAGAAGGCCAGACAGCGAACCTGCCCAGGCCCAATGAAATCGATTCATTACAGACACCACGCTCTCGGGACTTTGCGGACTGAACGCATAACCGTCTTTTGATTTTAACTGACGCCAGGGCCGCAGACTACGGTAGACCGGGACAATTCGCACGCCATGGCAGGCCTGCTCAACATTAACAAACCCGCAGGAATGACGTCGCGCCGTGTCGTCGATCTCGTCGCGCGCGCCGCGCGAACCAAACGGACTGGGCACGCTGGAACGCTCGATCCTCTCGCCAGCGGCGTGCTGGTTGTGTGCGTGGAATGGGCCACGCGGCTGGTTCCCTTCATTCAGGATCGCCGTAAGTCGTATTCCGCGAAATTCCTGCTGGGACGGCAGAGCGACACCGACGACGTTTCCGGGCGCGTGGTCGAAGTGACGGGGGCCGTCGCACCGACGCGCGACGCCGTCGAATCGGCGTTGCGCGCATTCGTGGGAGAAATCATGCAAGTGCCGCCGCAATTTTCGGCGGTCCATGTTGGCGGGGTGCGGGCACACCATGCGGCAAGACGAGGCGAAACCGTCGACATTGAACCTCGCCCCGTCGTCGTGCACCGAATCGAACTGCGCGACTATGCGTATCCCGAGCTGGCGATCGATATCGAGTGCGGTTCCGGCACGTACGTGCGATCGATTGGGCGCGACCTGGGAAACGCCCTCGGCTGCGGTGCTGTGATGAGCGCACTCGTGCGGACCGCGATTGGCGAATTCACCCTCGACACGGCCATATCCCTGGCCGACCTGGAATCAGGGCAGATCGTCGATCATCTGTTGCCTCCCCTGACCGCCGTGGCGCACCTCCCGCGCCGCACGTGCGACCCCACCGAATGCACCGCGCTGATTCACGGCAAAACGATTCCCGCCGATCAGGAAATCGGCGAGGCCGGTTCAGACATCGCTCTCGTCGATGGCTCTGGCAATCTGTTTGCTCTCGCAAAATTCGACGCCGGCCTCCGGGCGCTGCAACCGCGCCAGGTATTTGGAGGCGGTAATCGATTCTGATCGGCGAGGAGAGCAAGTTCTCAATCGGAACGCACCGGCGGACTTACGTCCGCCGCTCGCCGGCATGAATCCTGGGCTTGAGCCGGAAACGGGTTTTGGGTAATAGTCCGTCCCCATTTCCTCATCTCATCCCCGAAATTGCATCGTTTCCACGCAAATTCCCGATCGGGAACGTCGTTCATGCGCTCATTTCTACTGGCTGTGACGGCTGTTTTGCTTGCCGCGCCGGTTGAGGCTGCGCCAAAAGTCAAATTCCCGTACGAGGCCACGGTCGAGGCCGAAGAGGTTTACGTCCGCAGCGGGGCGGGAAGCACCAAGTACTATCCCACGGCCAAGTTGCGGCGCGGGGAAAAGGTCGTCGTGCACCGGCACGATCCGGGAGGGTGGTTTATGATCGCCCCCCCGCCCGGGAGCTTCAGTTGGGTCCCGGCCAAATATGTGCAGAAATCGTCTGCCCACCGGGGCGTCATCACTGCCAACAACGTTGCCATTCGCGTCGGCAGCTTCGAGAGCGACATCCGCGACGTGTATCAGCGCACCCTGGCGGAAAATGACGAAGTGCGAATCATTGGTGAAAAAATGCTGCCGCCGGAAACGGGGCCAGGCCAGCCCGAGCTCTGGTATCGGATCGAACCGCCGCGCGGCGAGTGGCGCTGGGTGCCCGGGCAGGCGGTCGCGCCGGTCCAGCTCGGCGGCCTCACCGCTGGAGAAGACCCCTTTGTTGCGCCCGAGACCGACGGCTCGCCGAGGCGATCGCCCGCGTCGCGCGGGGCACATGACAGCTCGACCTCGTTTGAAACGCCGCTCACCGACGAAACGACGAAGGAATACACCGCCGGCGACACGAGCTTCGGAGCGCCGCTGGAAAGCGCCCTCTCGAACCGGCCCCTCGTGCGCAAAGGAGGCAAGCCCGAAAAGCGGCAGAATCGCAAACAGGATGACCTGCTCGACGAGCTCGACCGGCTCGACGTGCGGTTTCGTTCGATACTCGACAAAGGCCCTCTCGAATGGGATTTCGACCAGCTCGAACGCGATTACGTCGCGCTCCGAGCCGAATCGGGAAGCCCGAACATCGAGCGGATGATCGACACCCGCCTCGACCGCATCGCCGGCTACCGCAAGGTGAACTCCGACGAATCCGAGCTGGCCCGCATTCAGGACGAAACCTCGCGCCGCGATGCCGAGCTCGCGGAAATTCAGCGCCGGCAGGAAGCACAACTGACCAGCGCCCGCAAGCCGCAGTTCGACGGAGCCGGAATCGTGAACCGAGCGGCCCTGCATCGCCGTGGCGCGCCACGGTACGCGCTGCTTAACCAGTCGGGCAAGGTGCTGGCGTACCTGGTGCCGACGCCGGGAGTCGACCTCGAGCGCTGGATCGGCCGGGCTGCCGGAGTCACCGGCCCGCGCGCTCCCAACCCGGAATTGAAAGCCGACCAGATCACCGTGAATCGACTGACCCCCGTGCAGTTGACGCCGTAGGGGTCGGTCGATCCGAGAATCTCCATCATGTCGAAACCATTTCTGTTTTTCATTTTCGTCGTGACGGCGTCGAATGTTGGCCGCGCAGAATCAGTCTGCGTTTCCGGGCGAGCGACTCCCAGGGCCGCCTCGGTGATCACTCGCTGCGAGCCCAGAGCCGCTTCTGTTCAACCGCGTGGCACGCCGGATCGGCACGACGATCCTGAATCAGAATGGCGCCGGCAGCAAGGGCTGCGATTTCACGCTGGGCGATTTATGCTGACTCGCCGCTGGTCGACAGAGGAAACGCCTCCGGGGCAGCCTCGCGTTTACTTTCGATACCGAAGCCGTGATTGATTGAACGGCCGTTCGGATTCGATTGCGGTCCCACCGAAAGTAATGTCCCGCACGGCAGGCGGGACCTACTTCACCGGCAGTTCCGCCGTGTCATCCGGGGTGCGGAGCGTCGCCGGAAAACTGATCGTCGTCCAGAACAGCACCAGCAGCACGACGGCGGCGACGGCGGGCGCGGCGAACAGGCGGGTCGGGCCATCTTTAGATGCCTCTCGCAGCGCCCCGCCCAGCAGAGTCCCCAGCGGCAGGCCGATTCCCAGCGTGATGAACGACAGCAGATTCTGCGCCGTGGCGCGCAGGTCTTTGCTGCATTTCGCGTCGAGGTACAGTTGGGCCACGATGATCAGAAACACGTGGCACACGCCGTGCAGCGCCAATCCCGTCAGCACGAGCGGCCACGGCGAGCCGATCGCAAACAGGCAATACCTGAACGCCCACGCGGCGATTCCCAGCGCGAACACCGCCTTGGCCCCGATCCTCCTCAGCAACACCGACAGCAAGAGCAGCGCCGGGAACTCCGAGACCTGGCCCACCAGCATCACCGTGGGGACCCAGTTGCCGCGGACTCCCAGGTCGGTGAGCAGCGTCGGGACGGCCATGTTGTAGAGCGGGACGACCAGCACCGCCCCATGCGGAAGCAGTCCGAATTCATCGGGCGGGGAAGCGTCCGCAGATACTCCAGCGCAATCTCGGCGGTGCGCCACTGGGGATAATTGGCAATAATCCAGTCGAAGATCGACTCGCGCTCGAGCCATAGCGAGAGCGATAATCCCCCGATCATCCACCCCACCGTTCCCCACACGCGCACTTTGCCGAACTGCCCGTCAGGGTCGGGCAGGTGTCGAAAGCACAGGGCGCTGACCAGAGGCACGGTCGGCATGTAGGCGACGGCGAATATTCCGACGAGCCACAGCAGCGATTGAAAGTTCGCGCCCGTGTCGTTGTACAGTTCCATCGCGTTCGCCAGTGCGTACAGCGAAATCCCTCCGATGAAATGGCTGATCGCCAGCAGTTTCTCGATCGCCAGCCAGCGATCGGCCACTTGCCCGACGACAAATGGGGCCACCCACAACCCGATCGCCATCACCGCATACAGGTGCGACTGCTGCGTCTTCGAAATGCGGATCGATTCCAGGTAGACTGGAAGATACGTCATGACCGTTCCGGTGATTCCCCATTCGAGAAACCACAGGAACGACAGGCGCCAGCGCAGGTTCCACTTCAAGGGAGCCGGCATGAGCTTCGGATCCGGGACAAATGCACGCGCACGTGCAGGGACTTCCCCGCCAGGCACAAAAGTCTAGACAATTTGTCGTTGTGCCGGTATCTCGAATTCGTGCAGGCTGCTGAAAATGTCCCTCCGTGCCCGAGGAGACGGTTTGTCTCGACCCGAAACGAAAAAGCCAGAATCTTCCGGCCCCGAATCGATCGTCGTGACCTGCCTCACGTGCCACGAACGGATCGGCGTCTCGCTGGCAGTGCTGTCGCAAGTGATTCGTTGCACGTTCTGCGAGGCGCCGGTCCACGTGCCGTCGCGCGAAGAGGTTCGGCGGCAGGAGGCTGAAAGACGCCAAGCGCCGGCTCCCAAAAATGAGGAATATGCCATTGCCGCGGCCGATGCTCCACCGCCCGAGTCGAAGCCACTTCGGGCTGGGGCTGAAGGCAAATCACAGCGCGCGGTGCCAACGATCTCCCTCGAATGCCCCACGTGCCACGAGCTGATCAAAGCCCGGGTGGGCCCGAAACCAGGCAAGACGAAATGCACGTTTTGTGAAGCGCCCATTTCCATTCCGGATCAGAAGACGGTCGAGAAATGGCGCGCTGCGGAAGTCAAGCCGCGTTCCGCCGGGGAGATCGGCGAGTACGCTTCCGGCCCGGTGCCCGAATCGCTGCCTCCGCGCCCGACGACAGTGTTCGACCGGATCAGTGAAATTCGTCAGGAGGCAATCCCCGACCCTCCCCGCTGGACGTTTTTTTCGGGGGTCTTCAACCTCCCCTGGCAAAGCCAGGTGCTGGTGCGCTGGATCTACATGAGCATCGGATTCACGGCCATCGTGGGGATCGGCATCGTGCTCAAAGGATTGGCAGCACAGTTTTCGGGTTTCAGTGCAGGAGTGGCGATCGCGTTCTTTCTGATGCCGATCATCTGGCTCGTGTTCTTCACGGTTTCGTATTCCTCCGCGTGCAGCCTGCACGTCCTCGAGTCGACGGCCGCCGGGCTCGATCAGATTGAGGCCTGGCCCGAGCCCAACTGGCGCGACTGGATGGCCGAAATGATGTATCTCGGCTGGATCGCGGCGATCCCCGCGGCGATCAGCTACGGCGTGGCCCTGCTGGCAGCCACGAAAGGCGTGCCAGTGTTCATCACGGTGCCATCCGTGCTTTTTGTCATCTATCCGATCTCGCTGCTCTCGGCGCTGGAAGCGAACTCGATCTGGGTGCCGCTGACGCTGCCGATCGTCAAAAGTCTGTTTCGCTGGTGGTGGTGCTGGCTGCTGTTTTATGGCCTGGCGGGCCTCGTAATCGGCGGGCTTGTCGCCGGGGCGACGTACCTGATCGTCTCGTCGCTCGACGGGTTTTTGCTGGCACTGGGGCCGCTGCTGGCGGCGGCGCCCCTCATCTACTTCCGCCTGCTCGGACGGCTGGCATGGCGGATGACGACGAAGGTCAAGCGAAAGGCCAAGAAGAATCACACGAAGAGCACAGGGGAAGCCTGAACTCCAGCGCTTGCAATCCGATGTGACAATGGCCAGAGTTCCGGAATGCAACCGATCGATCCACAGCAACTCAACTTGGACGCCTATTGCAAACGCGTCGAGTATCACGGCGGCCTCGATACGGATCTCAAGACCCTGGCCGACCTGCACCTCGCTCATGCCACGCACATCCCGTTCGAAAACATCGACGTCATGCTGCGGCGCCCGATCCGCCTCGATCTTGCCAGTCTACAGGCAAAACTGATCGACGCGCGGCGTGGCGGTTACTGCTTCGAGCAGAATCTGCTGTTCGCCGCCGTTTTGGAGCACCTGGGATTCTCTGTGACGCTGCTGACAGCGCGCGTGCGGTTCGGGACCAATCGCGTCATTCCGCGGACCCACGTGACGCTGGCTGTCGAAATCGGCGACCAGCGCTGGCTGGCCGACCTGGGATTTGGAAGCTGCGGGCTGCTCGTGCCGATCCCGCTCGCTTCCGGCGAGTACCGGCAGTTCGAGTGGACATACCGGCTGGTTCGCGAATCGGACCTGTGGGTGCTGCGAGCGCCAGTCGGCGGAGCGTGGCTCGACCTGTACGCGTTCGGACTCGAACCGCAACTGCCCGTCGATTTTGAACCCGCCAATCACTACGTCTCGTCGCACCCCGACTCCCGTTTCGTACAGACTTTGACGGTGCAGCGAGTCGCCCCCGACCGGCGGCTCGTGTTGCGCAACACCGAGCTCACGACGACGACCGCGTCCGGAGACATGCGCCGGTCGATTGCCGACGACGCCGAAGTTCTTGCCGTACTGGCCAGTGAGTTCAATTTGCACCTGCCGACCGGCACAAGGCTGTTGCCCGGTCGGTCATAGGTCGGGTTTGCCTTACGATCGGCAAACTCGATTGGCATCCGACGCCACATTCTCGTTGACTCCCCAAGTCACGGTGGTATCATCGGGTATACTCATTTCAGGCCGCCGCCGGGTCGTTTCTTAAGCGGCTCTGTGTCGTCGTCGCCGGACGTGTCCCATGGCCATCACGTACTACAAGCGATTTCGCATGGAAGTCGACTTGAACCGCGCCAAGCTCCCCGAACCGGAGCTGCCCGGCGAGTACGAATGCGTCGCCTGGCATGAATCGCTGCTCGAGCGCCACGCACTCGCGAAGTACGAAAGTTTCCGGTCTGAGATCGACACCGAGGTCTTTCCCTCGCTGGGCGATCCTACCTCGTGCCGGAACCTGATGAGCGAGATCGTCCAGCGCGCCACCTTTGTCCCGCAGGCCACGTGGCTGATTCGCTGCATCCTGGGCGATGGCGTCTCTGAAGACTGTGGCACGATCCAGGGACTGATCCAGGCCGGGGAGTGGGGGGCAATCCAGAACGTGGGGGTCGCGCCCGAGCACCGGGGCCGCGGGTTGGGCCGGGCGCTGGTCCTGAAATCGCTGGCGGGCTTTCAGACGGCGGGAGTCTCGCGAGTGTATCTCGAAGTCACCGCCCGCAACGCCGTGGCCGTGCAGTTGTATCGCTCTGTCGGGTTCCGCCTGGCGCGCACGACCTATAAGGCGGTCGATCGCCCCACCGCGATGTACGCGGTGTTGTAACGGGCTTGTGAAACCTTGCGCTAACGGCGACAATGCCCTGCGACTTGCGCATTCACCAGCCTATTCAGCGATCGAATCCCACAGGATGGCCGACCAGCAGATTCAGACGCACTCGATCTCCAATGGATTGACGCTGATCGTGGAGCCCATGGCCGACGTGCAGTCGGCTGCGTTTTGCCTGCTCGTTCCCGCCGGCAGCAACTACGATCCGCCGGGCCAGGCCGGGGCGGCGGCTGTCTTGTGCGACTGGATTATGCGCGGCGCCGGCAGCCGCGACAGCCGGGCGCTCTCGAACGAGCTCGACATTCTCGGCGTGCAGCGGAACGAGGGCATCGGGAACAGCCACATCAGCTTCACCGGGGCGACTCTCGCCGAGAGCCTGCCGGCGGCGCTGCGGCTATATGCCGACATCGTGCAATCGCCGCACCTGCCCGCCGACCAGTTCGAGGCGGCCCGCGCCGGCGTCGAGCAGAACCTCCACGCGATCGAAGACGAACCGCGTCAGAAGGTGATGGTCGAGCTGCGGCGCCGCTGCTATGAATCTCCCTGGGGCATCCCCAGTGAAGGAACTCTGGAAGGGGTCGCAAGCCTCGATCCGGGCGCGGTCCGCCGGCATTTCGAAACCTGTGCCGGGCCGCGCGACGCCATCCTCGGGATTGCCGGCAAGGTCGACATCGCGGCGTCGATCGCACTCGTCGAAGAACTGTTCGGCGGCTGGCAACCGAAAGCCGCGCCGTCATTTGCCACGGGCCCGCGGGGCCCCGCGCGAGACCACATTTCGCACGAGTCGACCCAGACGCAGATCGGAATCGCCTACGACAGCGTCCCCTATCGCGATCCGGAATACTACGCGGCCTGGGCGGCCGTCAGCATTCTGTCGGGGGGAATGAGTTCGCGCCTGTTCACCGAGGTCCGCGAGAAGCGCGGCCTGTGCTATTCGGTATACGCCTCGCTCAACAGTCTGCGCGACCAGGGAAAAATTCTGTGCTACGCCGGCACGACTGTCGAGCGGGCCCAGGAAACGCTCGACGTGACGCTGCAGGAACTGGTGCGGCTCGGTCAGGGCATCTCGGACGACGAACTCGACCGGTGCAAGGCCCGCGCCAAGAGCTCGCTGATCATGCAACAGGAATCGAGCTCTTCGCGCGCTTCGTCGAATGCGCGCGACTGGTATCACCTCGGGCGAGTCACCACGCTCGACGAAGTTCGAGACAAAATCGAATCGCTGACGGTCGAGAAGCTACTCGATCACATCGTCCGCCACCCGGCCAGGGACTTTACCGTCCTCACGCTCGGCCCGCAGCCGCTGGAGGTGAATCTTGCAGTTTCATGAGGCGCGGCTGGCTAACGGCCTGCAGATCATTGCAGAGCAGAGCCCCAGCGTGCACAGCGTGGCAGTCGGTTTTTTCGTGCGCACCGGGTCGCGCGACGAAACCGATGAGGTGTCGGGGGTCAGCCACTTTCTCGAACACATGGTGTTCAAAGGGACCGCACGCAACTCGGCCGACGACGTCAATCGCATCTTCGACGAGGTGGGGGCCAAGTACAACGCGTCGACCAGCGAAGAGATCACGCTGTTCTATGCGGCCGTATTACCCGAATACCTGCCCCAGTCGTTCGACCTGCTGGCCGACATCTTAAGGCCGGCACTGCGGCAGGACGACTTCGACATGGAAAAGAAGGTGATCCTGGAAGAAATCGGGATGTACGACGACCAGCCCACGTACACCGCCTACGAGAACCTGATGCAGACGCATTTCTCCGGACATCCGCTGGGGCACAGCGTGCTCGGAACAAACGAGAGCATCGGCGCCCTGAAATGCGAGCAGATGCGGGCGTATCACCAGACGCGATACGCTTCGGGAAACATCGTGCTGGCGGTCGCGGGCAAGTTCGACTGGCCCGAGCTCCTGGCTCTGGCGGAAAAGAACTGCTCGGGATGGCCGGCCGGCGGTGGAGCACGCCGCACCGCCGAGGCGCATCCGGCCGGAGGGTTTAAGCTCATCACCAAGTCGAGCAGCATGCTCCAGCACGTGATGCACATGGCGCCGGCCCCGCCCGCCAGCAGTCCGCTGCGGTACGCCGCCG
>JACQFH010000210.1 GCA_016200145.1 Planctomycetia bacterium
AGGTTCACCGGCCGGTTGATCTGGATCGCGGTGGCCACCGTCGAGGCGCGCCGCCGGGCGCGATGCATGCCGCTGTAGTATTTGTCGATCACCGCCATGTCGGGGCGCCCTCCCGACCAGCAGACTTCCTGATCGTGGTGCAACTCGTACAGCGTGTTAGCGCCGGTCGCGTTGATGATCGCCAGGCGCGGCACGCGGTCGATCAGGCCCAGGGTCTTGAGCTCAGAGAGCGCCTTGCCGAACGCGCTCGAGTTGCCGAGGTTGCCTCCAGGAACGACGATCCAGTCGGGGATTTCCCAGCGCAGCGATTCGAGGACGCGGAAGATGATCGTCTTCTGCCCCTCGAGACGGAAGGGGTTGACGCTGTTGCACAGGTAGATCTTCTCGCGGCGGCAGACTTCCTGCACCTGCTGCATGGCGTCGTCGAAGTCGCCTGCGAGCTGGATCGTCGTCGAGCCGTAGTCGAGCGCCTGCGAGAGCTTTCCGTAGGCGATCTTCCCGCTCCCCACGAAGACGATCACACGGAAGAGCTGCGTCGTGCTGGCGAAAATCGCCAGCGAAGCGCTGGTGTTGCCCGTCGAGGCGCAGGCGGCGTGGCGGGCCCCCACCATGCTGGCGTGCGTGACGGCGGCCGTCATGCCGTTGTCTTTGAAGCTGCCGGAAGGATTCAGGCCCTCGTACTGCAGGAACAGCCGGCCGCGCGCCATGCCGCACCACGCGGCGACGGCGTGCGAATCCTGCAAGATCGTCTGCCCCTCGCCGATGGTCACGATCTTTTCGTCAGGCGCGAACGGCAGCAACTGACGGAATCGCCACACGCCGCTGAATTCCAGCAGCTCGCTCCGCCGGCCCCAGCGGCCTTCAATCTCGCGGAGCGATTTGGGGACGGGCAAGCGGCTCCAGTCGTAGTCGACGTCGAGCAGATCGCCGCATGCCGGGCAGGCCGTGAGCGTCTCGACGACCGGATATTGCGCTCGGCAATCGGGGTTGATGCAGCGTTGAAAAGCAGGCTCGGTCAGGGGCATCAGCAGGATACTTTAGGAAGAGCACGTCGAGAGCAAGCAACGATTCAGACTTTACCATCGCGATTTCAGTTTGAATACGCCGCCTGCAATGCGCTTCTGCTGATCGTGCCTTCCCGAATTCGAGCCGCCGTGTGATTGCCTCTTCGCGAAAGAATTCAGCTAAGATACCGGGAAACAGTTTCGACAGTTCCCAGCAGCTTGCACCATGAGCATTGAACCGCAGTTTACTCCCGGGGCGGGGCGGGCGATCGAGCTGGCGTATCGGCTAGCGCGGCAGGCCGGTTCGCCGCTGGCCGAGCCGGCGCATCTGCTGTGGGCCCTGGTGCTCGACGAATCGCACGGGGCCGAGATTCTCGCGGCGCACGGCGTGTCGTCGGAAACTCTGCCGGGGAGGTTGCCGCTCGGCGGCGCCGTCACCGCCGGCAGGTTGGATACCGACGACGCACTCGTGGAACCCGCAAACGATCTGCGACTGGTGCTGATTGAAGCCCGGCGTCACGCGGCCATCCTGGGAAAATACGCCGAGGTCGGCAGCGAGCATCTGCTGTGCGGGTTGGCGGCTGTTCCGTCGCGCGTGCAGGACCTGCTGCGGGAAAACGGCCTTGGTCCACAGGCCGCGGTCGAGCGCTCGCGCGAGCAGGCCGGCGAATCGATCGAGCCGCTCGCCGCTCAGATCGTGCTGTCGTTGCCCGATGATTCGGCCACCGACGCCGTCGACACGCTGCGCATTATCGACGCGGCGGCCAACCGGGCCCGCGAAGGGCTGCGCGTCGTCGAGGATTATGTCCGATTCACGTTGGACGACCGGCATCTGACGTCGCTGCTGAAGAACTGGCGACACCGGCTGGCCGAGGCGCTGATCGTCGTCGACGCCCGGCAGCTCGTCGCGTCGCGCGACACGCGGGCTGACGTGGGGACCGGTGTAAGCACCCGCCGCGAAGGCCTGCGCAGCACGGTGTGGGACGTGGTCGTCGCCAATCTGAAACGGGTGGAAGAAGCGGCGCGAACGCTCGAGGAGTTCGGCAAGGTGCTGTCGCCCGACCTGGGAGGACGGATCGAGGCGCTGCGCTACGAACTGTACACGCTCGAAAAGGCAGTGGCCGTCACGTGCGCGTCGCGCCGGCGGTTCGAGGGGCGCGGGCTGTACGTGCTGGTGTCGTCTGAGCTGTGTCCGCAGGGATCGGGGCCGGTCATCCACGCGGCGCTGGCCGGCGGGGCGGGAGTGATCCAAGTGCGCGAAAAGCGGATGTCGGACCGAGAGCTGACGACGTTCGGCCGGCTGGTGCGCGAATGGACGTCGCGCGCGGGGGCGCTGTTCATCATGAACGACCGACCCGACCTGGCCCTGCTCACCGATGCCGACGGAGTGCACGTGGGGCAGGACGAGCTGACGGTGCGCGAGGCGCGGCGGATCGTCGGCCCGTCGCGGATCGTGGGGGTCTCGACGCACACGATCGAGCAGGCCCGCCAGGCGGTGCTCGACGGGGCCGACTACATCGGCGTGGGCCCGGTGTTTGCAACGGCAACGAAGAATTTCACTCAACTGGCCGGTCTCGGTTTCGTGCGTGAAGTGGCGGCCGAGATCACGCTGCCGGCGTACGCCATCGGCGGGGTGACGCTCGAAAACGTCGACCAGGTCGTTGCCGCGGGCGCCCGGGGAGTCGCCGTCAGCGGCGCCGTGTGCCGGGCAGAAGACCCCGCGCAGGCTGCGCGGGAGTTCGTGGAGAGAATCAGGACATGAACTCAGAAGGAATCAGCGCGTGCCCCATTTGCGGCGCCGCAGTCGATCCGGAGTCCCGGCATTGCCTGGCCTGCGGCGATGATTTCTGGCGGCAGCACCCCGCTCGCGAAAATACCTCTGGTCGCTGGGCAACGCGACAAGTGATCGCCGCCATCTTATTTTGCGTCGGGGCCACGACCGCTTTCAGCGGCGGATCCGTATGCGGCTGTTGCCTATTCGGCGGTATTGGAGACAGAGCACTCATCCCGGGCGAGGAACCTCAGCCGCCAGACGAACTTCAGGGAGTTCGTACAAAATTCCTGGTGACGTCGATCGGCGGACTCGTCCTGGCCGGCGCGTCGGGCGCATGAGGGTGAGGAACTTTGGTCTGGAGGGAAGTTCCTCAAGAGGAGAAAGATCCACGAGCTGCTTTCCGTCACAATTCTCCATTCTCTCCTGCGGTCTACTCACTACTTTCCCCCTTACTAAGGGGGGAGACGTCGTTCTCCCACTCCTCTACTCCCCTTCTCCCTGTCTCACCTCTCGCCTCTCGCCCTCTACGCTGCCAGGATACCAGCGCGCCTGGCAAGACCCGCTCAGCACAAGAGTAGGCGCAGCGTGGCACCGGGGCCTATAATGCGGGTTGGCGGTTTTTACGTCTCTGGCGGAATGCGGGCCTTGCGGCGCCAGAGCTGCAGGGTCGTTTTCCAGGTGTTTCATGGCTTCGCCTCCCGGGCCGGCTGGTCCGCAGCAGTCTTCCCCCAAGCCCGACAAAGACGTTCTGGGGGCGATCAAGAAGATCGGCAAGTACGAGATCCAGAAGAAGATCGGCGCCGGCGGGATGGGCGCCGTGTACCTGGCGCTCGACCCGTTCCTCAAGCGGAACTGCGCGCTGAAGGTGCTGCCGCAGGAAAAGGCCAAGAACCCCACGCTCGTGCGGCGGTTCCGATCTGAGGCCGAACAGGCCGCGAAGCTGCGGCACGAAAACATCGTCGCGGTGTTCGAAGCGAATGAAGCGGACGGCTTCCTGTACATCGCCCTCGAATACGTCGAAGGGACCGACGTCGCCGCCCTCGTGCAGAAGCGGGGATTGATTCCGCTGAAGCGGTCGATCGAGATCGTGCGGCAGGCGGCGCAGGCGCTCGAGCACGCCCATCAGCAGGGAATCGTCCACCGCGACATCAAACCAGGCAACCTGCTCGTGCGCCGCGACGGCGTGGTCAAGCTGGCCGACCTGGGCCTGGCCCGCAACCTGGATGACGTCGACACGTCGATCACCCGCGCCGGCACGACCGTGGGAACCGTCGACTACATGGCCCCTGAACAGGCCCGCGACAGCAAGGCGGCCGACGTCCGCAGCGACATGTATTCGCTTGGCTGCACGTGGTACTTCATGCTGACGGGGGAGCCTCCGTTTCCCGAGGGCAGCCTGACGAACAAGCTGCGGTCGCATGCCGAGTCGCCCCTGCCCGATCCGCGTCAGAAGAATCCCTCCGTCACTGAGGCGGTTGTCGGCGTTCTGCGCCGCATGACCGAAAAGAAGCCTTCGAAGCGTTATCAAACTCCCGCGGAGCTGCTGGAAGATCTCGACGGTTCGGCCCTGACCGGCGACGCCGTTTCCAACACGATTCTCGAAGACGAGTCGGACGATACCGATTACGCCAGCGGCCGCAGTACAGACGATGACGCCGCACCCCGCCGCGCCCCGCCCCGCAGTGCCGAGCCGGTCGACGAGGCTGTCGACGCCGGCGACGCTGCCGAGGGAGGCGGGTTCTGGTCGCGCCGCAAGAAGAAAAAGAAAGACGCGAAGCGCGACGAGGCGGACAGCGACGAATCGGTCGCGGCCGACGACGGCCGCCGGAAATCGAAGCCGCCGAAGCGCTCGGCCGACGACGGCGCTCCGGCGTTCAAACCCCCTCCGGGGCGCGACGCCAAAGACAAGTCGAAGCTGCTCGAGCCCGACAAGAAGGTGAAAAACAACGCGGCCCTGTTCTACGCTCTGGTGGGGCTGGTGGTGTTCGGAGCCGTGGCCGGGGTGATCTGGGCCGTCGGCGAATACAACAGCTCATCCGGCGTGTCCGGCGACAGGACGGCCAACCCCTTCGCGCAGCGCGACGCCGTCGCCAAGCAGGCCGGTCCCAACTCGGCGACCGGTGCGCCGGCGAACGTATCGGGCACCGCGACCTCGGTCGGCCCGGGGCCGAACGCCGGCACTCAACTGAATACGACAACCGTGGGTGGCGGCAACCCCACAGCCCCGGGCGTCGGCCAGCCCGGTACAGTCGTCGGCCCCCCGGGAGGCGATCCGGGCCGCCTGACGTCCCGAATCGGCGGCGACGGAAGCGGCGCCAGCGCCGGCCCCTCCGGAACCAACGCGGAAGCGGGCGGCGACTCGGCGACCGGCTCGAACCCCTCGGCTTCCGGACAAGGCGCCACGGGGGCGGGGAATACCGGGGCCGGCAACGCGACGGGCGGCTCCCCGACGGCGACCTCCGGTTCACCGTCGACCGGCACCAAGACGACAAAGATTGGCGGCGACGCGACAACCACCGGCACATCGGGCAGCGGCACAGCGGGGACGTTAAGCGGCTCCCCGGCAGGCAAGTCGCCGACGGGCAATCGTCCCGCGAACCAGCCGTCTGCCGCACGCATCGCGCAAGAACATAAGGCCGTCCCTTACTGGGCCAATGAAAAACGGCCCGTCGACGGCCTTCCCGTTCTGACGGTGGACCCGGCAGGCAAAGGCGAAGGCACATTCGCGACGCTCAACAAGGCCCTCGAACAGGCGCCCGCCGGGGGCGCGTGCATCAAGCTCGTCGGCAGCGGACCGTTTACGCTGTTCGCCACCAAGATCGTCGACAAGAAGCGGATCGTCATCGAACCGCGCGACGGCAACGCGGCCGATCCACCGGTGGTGATTCTGCTGCCTGCCGAGGAAGCGTCGACGTCGAGTTTTCTGGAGACCGTCCAGACGACGCTCGACCTGCGGCAGATTCACCTGGCACTGGACGCAACCGATTTCACGACCGATCCCGACGATTCGATTCTGGCGGCCGTATCGAGCGACCTCTACCTGCAGAATTGTTCGATCTCGGTGAAAGGCCGGCCCGAATCGCCGATGACGGCGATCAAAGTCTCGGGCAAAGTCACCCGGCCCGACGCGAAAGCCGGCGTACAGCCGCGCGTGCTGATCGACCAGACGCTCGTTCGCGGCAACAACGTGACGGCGCTGACGGTGAACGGCGAGCACGCCGACCTCGTGTGCCGGGGCAGCCTGCTGTGGAGCGGCGCAGCGCCGGCGGTGCGGTTCGGAACGATCGCACGCGGCGACGCCGATTCGAGCCGGGTCGTGCGCCTGGTCTCGAGCACGCTGTGCGCACTGAAAGCCGCGATCGTGGTGGGCGGTGACGCCGGCCAGCCCTGTCCCACGACGTTCGAAATGGTGAACTCGCTCGTGGCGGCGCCAACCGGCGGCGACGGCTTCTGGAACTGAACCCCGGGCCCGTTTCCGTGGCGACCGATTCTTCGCAATGGCAATCCGCCTGGAAAGAAAAAGAATCGGCGGCGGGAAAAGACCAGTTCCAGCCCGGCAAGTGGCCGGCCCGCGAAATCGCCGACGTCGCCGCCACAGGCCTCGAGGCATTCATTCCGCAGACGATCGGAAAGCAATACGTCAAGACCGACGACGGCGGTTGGCCGGGGTGCGCCCCCGAACGGCTGGTGATGGTCAATCTGGGGGCCTTGGCGGCGGCCCAGATCGCCACGGTTAGGCCGCAGATTCCACCGGGAATGTTCGCGCCCGCCGGACGCGACGTGCTGCGAGTCGACCTTACCAAGAACACCGACCTGGGCAAGTTCCTCGAAGGCAAGAAACTGCAGACGGGCACGACGATTGTGGTGTCGGGCAACGGCACGCGGCAGAGCAGCCCGATTCTCATCGAAAACGCCTGGATCCGCATGGTCTTCGAGCCCACCGACGGTCCGCCGCTGGTGATTGCCCCGAAGTCCGCCGAGTCGAAGCTCGACGGCTTCATTACCGTGAGAAACGGAGGCCTCGAAATCGACCGCGGCGCGTTCGCCGTCTCGGCGACCGAGCGCACCACGCTGCCCAAATGGCTGATCCACGTCGTGGACGGAGACCTGGGCCTGCTGCACTGCCGGCTGCACGGGCCGCTGAACGGCTCGGGTCGGAACAAGGGGTTGATTCGCTGGCAGTCGCAGACGGGGGCGGCCCCGGCCCGCCCGTTCGACGCGCCTTACAGCGGGTACAACGTGATCCAGTCGAGCTTCCTGATCGGAGCGGGCACGCTGATCGATGCCGACATGCGCCACCGGGCGATGATCTTCCACAATTCGGTGTTCGTCTCGCGCGACGACCTGTGCGCTCTGAACCTGGCCGGTCCGGATTCCGAGATCGACGGTGCGGTCGACCTGCGCTACTCGACGCTGTCGGCGGCCGACCGATTCTTCCTCGTGACCGGCGGAGAGCTGAACGTACCGGCCAGTTCGCCGCTGGCGATCTACGCCGATCGCAGCGTGTTCGGGCCGCCGCTGCGGCCCGGCCCGCAGAAAGTCACCCCCACGCTGCTGTCGTACGCGGGGTCGGTGTTCGACCACAAGCAGCTTTCGTGGTGGGAAAATCGCAGCGGCTATTCGCCGGATATCACCACGCTGGTTCGGCCCGATGCGGAAGAACCGCGGACCCGGCCGCAGGATTTCGAAGAATCGTGGGCGAAGCTGTGGGGCCCCGGACAGGTCCTCGAGCCGCTGTCGGGCACGAACGGGGTCGTTCTGAAGAAAGACCTGCCGGTTAAGGCCGACGAACGGCTGAAGCTCGATGCCGAAGACTTCCAGTTGCATGCTTCGTGCCGCGCCGCAAGCTGGGAAGCGGGCAAAATGCCGATCGGCGCGTACATCGGCACGATGCAACTCCCGCCGCTGCGAGCCGCGCCCGCGCCGCCGGTCGAGAAAAAGAAAGCGACGAAGCCGGCGACGAACGCGCCGGCGAATGCACCGGGCTTTTAGGCCGGCAGCCCTCGGCAATTTCGCCTTGAATGCAGAATAAAACAGATTTGCACGCGCTTCGGACTGGAGTATACTGATAGAGTAGAGATATGAACGGGGGGCCCCGGTTGCACCCGCAGTGCGCGGCCGGCCGTGCAGTCAGCGCGCTGGAAATTTGACCACAGCGCGTGCAGGTCGCGTTAGAGTTGCAATATCGAGTTATCGGGAGCGTACCGCATGCTAGGCCAGCTCATGGAAATGCCCGCGTCAGACAGCGAGATACGAATCGACCTCGGCGGCTGGCCGTCGCTGACGTGGGAAGACGTTGAGGAGTGGGCCGGCAGCCGCAACGTGTCGCGCGGTCGTTCGTACCAGCGTCGGGGGCACGTCAGGGAAATGATCGTGACGGCCGAAGGCCGGCTGATGGCAACGGTTGTCGGAAATGCCAAATACCAGGTGTCGGTGTGGCGCGCGGCCGACAAAACGGGGGCCGAGTCGCTGCAATCGCACTGCACGTGCCCTGTCGGACACAAGCACTGCAAGCACGC
>JACQFH010000186.1:0-1860 GCA_016200145.1 Planctomycetia bacterium
GACCTGCACTTCGCGCGGCGCGGCAGGCCCGCGCGGTGTGAACCGCCACGTCTTGCTCCACTCGCCCCACACGCCCCGATTGTCGCGGGCACGAACGTGCCAGTAGTATTCGCGGTCGGAATTCAACTGACCCGGAGCACCGAGCGTGTACTGCGCCTTACCCGCGTCGGCGGTGCGCGAGATCAGCTTCGTGAACGTCATCGACAGGGGCCACTTCAGATCGGAGCGTGACGACAGCTCGAAGTGATAGTCGGCGATCGCGTCGCCGTCCGGATCGACGGCAGGCTGCCAGCGAAACACGATATCGGTGCCGTCGATTTCGCGTTTGTCGGCTGGCGCGATCGACTCCGCCGGCGCGGCGGGGGGTTTTGACGCCGAGCGCTCGACCCATTCGTGAGTGATCCGGACCGCGCGCTCGCCGGCCGTCTGGTCGCTGTAGGCGAACGCATTCTTGCCGATCTCCATCCCCGGCAGCGCAAGGGGCGCCATGAGAATGTCGTTGATGATTGCCAGGCGCTTGAGGCTCGCGTCACCGGCGAGCTGGCAGCGGAGCTGGTACGAATACCGCGCGGTCCCCTGTGGCGGAAAGTGCTTCGCGAGGTCGGTGGAGCATTCCTCCCAAGTCTTACCGTCCCACGAGATGGCGAACTTCACGCCGGACCCTTCAACTTCCAGCCGGCCGCCGACATAGACGTAGGGGGATGTCATGTTCCAGACGATCGTTCCCGTCTGACCCGGCGCGGCGCTCAGCCCGTCGGTCTTCTGTTCAATGGCCTCGACGGAACTCGCCCCCTTCCGCCACAGCTCCTTCGTGAAATCGGGACGGTATTCCCACAGGCCGTTGCAGATCCGGTCGGGAAACTTCGGGGGCGACCCGTGATATTTGGCGGGCGTCGCGTGGCCCCACTGCCAGACGAGGGCCTCGTGCGGCCGGAGCGTCATGTTCATCGCGGTTCGCGTTTCGGCGTTGCGGTCGCCGTTCACGGCTCCTTCGAAGACGTAGATCGACGATTCCCATTCGTCTCCCGCGCGCCCGTCGGTCTGCAGCATCCCCTGCGTGTGCGTGCGGCGGACGAGGTCGTGGTCGCGTACCAGGTCCTGCTCGCCGGCGATCGTCTCGTTGTCGCGCAGCAGGTACATCGAGTGCATGTCGCCGTCAAACAGATGCCAGGCGTTGTCGTAGAACACCTGCGTGACACAGTGCCCCACAACGCGCGCCGGCGCGACTTTCAGCCCCACTTTTTTCCACTGGCCGGCCAGGCAGATCGAATCGTTGCCGCACGTGTTGTGACCGTAGACGTTAAAGACCCTGACGGGGTCCGACAGCTCGGCGTTGTCGCCGTCGAAGTGGAACCGGTGCTGCACTTCCTGCCACCACAGCGCCATGGCCTTTTCGCGATCGGTCATGCCGGGTTCGACCGCGCGGGCGACGATGGCGTCGAGGTTGCGGAAATCGGTCCGGCCGTTCGAGAGCCAGGGATTGACGACGTCGGTGTCGCCGATGTTCTCGATCCGCACTCGGCGGTTCGACTCCCAGGTTTGCTGGAACGGCTGCCAGACCCCCTGCGGCGACCGGCAGTTCCGGCCGTCCATCGTCCCGCCCTGGATCACTGTATATTCCGCGCGCCCGGCCGAAATCTCCTGCACGTGCTGTTTGGCGACGTCGGTCGGATGGTGGTCGCTCGCCCACGGCGCAAGTCCCTCATCCCCCGCCGCGAGCGGCAGGAGGGCCAGGAGGCAGAGCGTGGCGTGCATGGGAGGCTCCGATAGGATCGAAGAGCGAAGAGAGAAGAGAGACAAAGACGATGATGGCGATTGTACCGAGCCCGACGTCTTGTTCCCACGCTCCGCGTGGGAACA
>JACQFH010000186.1:1872-11265 GCA_016200145.1 Planctomycetia bacterium
GCTCTGCGTCGCGGTCAGCAGATCAGGTGAAGCAGCACAGCGAGCGCAGAATCGAAAACGACGGCACTCGGAAAGTCTGTGAGATTATGTAGGGTGGGCTTTAGTCCACGCGAAAATCTGTGACGCGGGGACCAAAGTCCCCCTACGCTAAAACGACGGCACACGGAGTGTGCCTGCTACTTTCCTGGTAACAACACGGCGCGTGGGAACGTGAGCCATGGCGCGGTAAATTACAGGCATCATGGCATCAGATCTGACGACCGACAGTCTCGCCGCCGCCGTTGCAGAATTGCTCTCCTGGCTGGGCGAGTACGGCTTCGAGTATCTCAAGAGCCACAACGAATTTCGGCGTACGAACAAGCATGCCGTTTCGCACATCAGGATCAGCGCAACGACTCGTAACCGAAGCGTCTATAGTTTGGCATTTCACCTTTCCGTTCAGATCAAAGAGGTCGAGGCGTGGCTCTTGAATCTGAAAGGTGAGAAACGAAAGTTGAAACGAAGAGACCAGACGATTTGGAATTTCACGATGAACATCGGACCCGGCTCACCGCACTGGACTTGCCCGATGGAGGGAACCTGGCTGTTCTCCAGTCGTGAGGATTTTGACGAACGATCGCCGGACATCTCCGCGTTTGTGGAAAAACTGGCTCTCCCCTTTGTCATCGAGAATCAGAATCCGCACATAATACGCCGCACCCTGATTGAAACGCCGGGACGCGCCCAGTCGCTCTGGCCTTACGAGAGCGTGCTGGCCATCGACTACCTCTATGGTTCACAATCGCAAGCCGAGGCAGACATCGACCTGTTGGAAAAACGGTACTCAGGCCACATCCCCCGCTTTCGACAGCGCTTCCATGACTTCGTTCAGGCTTTCCGGATGGCGACCAAATTCCAGAAAGGCACTCAGCAGGACGGTCGGTCGGGGTGACAATTTTGCGCGTGGACTAAAGTCCACCCTACCCCAACGCGTGCGCACTCCCGACGACGTCATTTCGCCTGTTCGGCGCGGGCCGCGGCCTCGGCGGAGGAGATGACCGGGATGATCTCGAAGTCCATCAGGTCATTCCAGCGCGACATCCACTGCTCGAGCAGGCGCGGATCGGCGCATTCCATGACCTGATAGCACGTGGAGAGATCGTCCGTAATCCAGCTCGAAACGTACTTGAACCCCTCGGGCATCATCCGTCCCTGTTCCCGGAACCGGCGGTACACCGGCGCCGCGTCGCCGTTCTTGAATCGCTCGACGACCATGTATTGGCGCACGTGTGACATGTCACTCATGCGTGAATTGTAGCCGTGCAGGAACGGCCGACGCAAAGCGCGCCGTCTTGTTCCCACGCTCCGCGTGGGAACACACTTGCCGACGCTCTGCGTCGCGGTCAGGAGATCGGCAGCGACAACACGACGAGCGCGGAATCGCAAACGACGGCACACGGCGTGTGCCTGCCACTTTACGGTACCGCCTGAAGGCGGGACTCCAAGCTCGGGCGTTCAGCGATTGACGATCAGCCCGGGCCGCCAGCGATTGAGCATCGCAATTCCCGATGGCGTGATGTTGGTCTCCGAGCAGTCCAGCAGTTCCAGCGTTTTGATCGTTCTGAGATGGCGGAGCCCGGAATCGGTCAGGTCCGTGTTTTCGAGATTGACTCGCTTCAGCAACGGCAGCGACGACAAGTGCGCAAGCCCGGCGTCGGTGATCAGCGTATTGTGAAGATTCACAGACTGCAGTTTTTTCAATCCGGGCAGGTGAACGAGGCCGTCATCCATGACACTCGATTCAACGACCGAGAGTTCCTCCAGGTTCGGCAGGAGTTGCAGGTGCCTGAAACCCTCTCCAGAAACGAGCGTGTTGTCGAGTCGCAGGATTCTCAGGCTGGTCAAGAATCTCAGGCGCCATAACCCGTCATCGGTGACCGATGAACGACTCAGGTCGAGAAATTCCAGCCTCGTCAGCTCCTGAAGATGATCCAGGTCGTCGTCGCAGACTTCCGATCCACCCAAGGTCAGCCGCCGCAGAAATGTGAACTTGAGAAGCAGTTTCAGCGTTTCATCATGCAATGAATCAGTCGACACGCGGAGTCCCGGAATTCCGGGCGCGTCTGCAGCGGCGACCACCTGCCAGTCCTCCCGGTGTTCGAACTGGCTGACCTCTTCGAAACGGGCGAATTGATCAGCCGTGAGCGTGTGTTGCAGCGCCTTCGACAGCAATGAATCGTCGCCGAACGGTCCCGCATCGAGCAGGGACTGCAATTCATCGGCTTCGTCGTTCAGTTTGCAGAAAGTTTCATCGGTGATCAGCTTGGGAAGCGTCGCGCCGCGCGCATGCAGCACTGTGATGCGGTTCACGAGCCGCTGGACGTCGCCGCGACCGGCCAGGTGCAGGCGTTTCCTTTGCGTTTCGGTCAGCTCGCAGGTCCATTCGAGCGGAGCCAGCTTCCGTCTGAGGATTGCACCCAGACGGTCTTGAGTGTTCTGGAGCTCGGTCTCGTCGGTACAGTGGGCCATCAGGCCCGCCAGTTTGTCTTTCAGATCGCCGACCGGGTCTGCCCAGTTCTCTTCGTCGGCGGGCTCCACGACCTGAAGAGCTTCGTAATCGTCGTCGCCCCGATCGTCAGCAGTTATGCCAGCCGGATGAATGAGCGCCAGTGCGATCGCTATGAAAAATCGCAGGCAACCGCCCGATCGCATTGACGCATGGCAGCATCGGCAAGTCATCGGCCCGACTCCCGGCGGCAGGTGTCAAACGCCGCCGTCCTGATGTTGCAACGGATCAACAGATCGGCACTCTCTGAGACTGGAAACGAAATTGTTCGTCGGCGATCAACAGGCCGGGGGCGGGATTCGGCGAAGTGTTCGAAATCGCTCCTATACCCACTCTCAGGGTGGTGAGCCCATAGACAAAAAAGCCACAACGTGGCAGTCCTATGTCAGCCCAGGCCATCGGCCTGGGGACATCGCGCGCCGCACAAGATCGGAAGCCCCGAATGGGGCGGCCCTAATCGAAGAGGTCCGATTTTGGATTTCGAATTTGATCGTGATCCCGGGAAACAAAATCCGAAATCCGAACTTCAAATTCCTAATTAGGGCCGCCCCTTTGGGGCTTTGCGCTGATTTGACGGCCGGTTCCCCAAGCCGTTGGCCTGGGCTGTCATAGGGCCGTCCCTTCGGGACTGACGCGCGGCGGCCCTGTGGGTCGCTGGGACGGCGATTCCGATCAATAGAACAGCTCGTTTCGCGTGGACTGAAGTCCACCCTACCTCACCAAAAGACCGCGTGAAGGCGGTACTACGAGCGATCAGATCACGTAATCGTCCGGGGGGAAGAAGCGGACCCGGCGGGGGGCGACGTAGACGATTTCGCCGACGGCAAGCTGCAGCTCGCCGTAGCGTTCCAGCGGCAGGTCGACGTTCATCGCCAGGCCGAAATCTTCCGACATGACCCGCACCTTGGCCACCGAGCCGGTCGGATTGATCTGCACGATTCGGCCCGGAACGCCGGCGCCGTCGGCCGGTTCGCGGTTGACGTCGAGTTCGTGCGGGCGCACGTAGCCCTTGACGTCTTGCGAATCGGCGCGCGACTCGTGGGGGTAGGCCACCTCCAGGTTGCCCAGCATCACTTTGCCGTCGTGGACCCGCCCGTGGAACACGTTCACGTTCCCCAGAAAGTCCATCACGAACGCATTGGCGGGGTGGTCGAAGACCTCCTGCGGCGTCCCTGCCTGCTCGACGCGCCCGTGATTCATGACGACCACGCGGTCGGCGACTTCAAAGGCCTCTTCCTGGTCGTGCGTCACGAACACCGTCGTCAGATGGATTTCTTCGTGCAGGCGCCGCAGCCACTGGCGCAGCTCCATCCGCACCTTGGCGTCGAGCGCGCCGAACGGCTCGTCGAGCAGCAGCACGCGCGGCTGAACCGCCAGCGCCCGGGCCAGCGCCACGCGCTGCCGCTGCCCCCCCGACAGCTGCGACGGATACCGCTTGTGCAGCCCTTCCAGGCGCACCAGATTCAGCAATTCGTGGACGCGGTTCGTGATCTCGTCTTTGGGTCGCCGGCGGACGCGCATCCCGAACGCGATGTTCTCAAACACCGACATGTGCCGGAACAAGGCGTAGTGCTGAAACACGAACCCGACGTTGCGTTCCTTGGGAGACCGCTCGGTGACGTCTTCGTCGTGGTGCAGGATGACCCCCGCATCGGGGTTCTCGAGCCCGGCGACAATCCGCAGCAGCGTCGTCTTGCCGGAGCCCGACGGACCCAGCAGCGCCATCAGCGTGCCGGTGGGAACCTCGAGGTTCACATCGGTCAGCGCAGTGAAATTCCCGAACTGCTTGGTGACGTGTTTGGCGGTAATGCTCATGTGGTTTCTGAATGAGCCTCTTCAAGTTCCTGCCGGGTCTTGCGTTCGAGGACGACCTTGATCCCCAGCGTCACCAGCGCAAACAGCGTCAGCACCGACGCCACGGTGAACGCGCCGGCATTGTTGTAGTCCTCGTACAGTTGATTAATGCGGACGGGCACGGTCGTCGTCTGTCCGTGGATGTGTCCCGACACGACGTAGACGGCACCGAATTCCCCGATCGCGCGGGCGCTGCACAGAATCACGCCGTACAGCAGCCCCCATTTGATATTGGGCACCGTCACGCGCCAGAACATCTGCCAGCCGGAAGCCCCCAGGCTGACGGCGGCCGTCTCTTCGTCCGACCCCAGCGCGTCCATAATCGGGATCAGCTCCCGCGCCACGAACGGAAACGTGACGAACGCCGTCGCCAGGATGATGGCGGGCCACGAAAACAGGATCTGAATTCCGTGCTCCAGCAGCCACGGCCCGAAGTACCCGCGCCGGCTGAAGAGCAGCGTAATCATCAGACCCGCCACCACGGGCGAGACGGCGAACGGAAGGTCGATTATTGTGGTCAGCAGCGTACGTCCCGGAAACCGGAACCGCGTGACGGCCCACGCTGCGGCGATGCCGAATATCACGTTGGCGATGACCGCGATCGGGGCCACGAACAGCGTCAGCTTGATCGCGTGCACGGTGTCGGCGTCGGCCAAGCTGCGCCAATACACGCTCCAGCCTTTCGCGAAGGCCTGCACTAAAATGCTGACGACGGGGACGATCACCAGAACCGAAATCACCGCGACGGCGGCGGCAATCAACGACCAGCGCAACAGCGCCGGTTCCTGCTGGACGCGGCGCCCCGGTTGCTGCGGCTTGAGCCACTGCGTTTCAACCTGCATGGCGCTGGCTCCGCCGTTCGAGATGATTGATGACTCCCAGCAACACGAACGAAGTCAGCAGCAGCACCACGGCGACGGCCGTCGCCTCGGCATATTCGTGGGCGTCCAGCCGCTCGACGATCAGCACCGGGGCGATTTCGGTCGATTTCACGTCGGGAAACGCGGCCATGAACCGCTTGTTCCCCGAAACAAAAATCACCGAGCCGTACTCGCCGATGCCGCGCGCCACCGAAAGTGCAAATCCCGTGATCAGCGCCGGCACGAGCGGCGGAAAGATGACCCGCGTGAACGTCTGCCAGCGCGTGGCCCCCAGGCAGGCGGCAGCCTCTTCGAGCTCGGCCTCCAGGCTTTCGAGCACGGGTTCAACCGTGCGGACGACGAACGGCAATCCGATGAAGGTCAACACCAGCACAATGGCGAGGCGCGTGTTGACCGCTTCGATTCCCAGGGGAAACAGGTACTGTCCGAACCAGCCGTTTTTGGCGTACAGGGCTGAATACACGAGACCGGCGACCGCCGTGGGGAGTGCGAAGGGAAGATCAATTAGCGAATCAAAAAACCGCTTCAGTGGAAACTCGTAGCGCACCATGACCCAGGCGATCAACAGTCCCAGTACCAAGTCGGCGGCGGCGGCCATGATCGAAGTGCCGAATGTCACAACATAGGCATCTCGTACGCGGGGTGTAGAAACGACCGTCCAGAACTGAGTCCAGGTAAGCGTGCTCGCCTTGACGAAACAGGCCGCCAGCGGCACCAGGATCAGGACAGCCAGGTACGTCAACGCGAAGCTCAGGCTGAGCCGAAATCCGGGCAGAATCCTGCGGTTCGCAATACTCACTTGTCAGCCTTCAGCAGTTCTGTTTCGGGATCGTTATTCGTGTCGCACAGCCGCGCCAGTCAGGAAGCGGTCATCCGATCTGGGTTCTTGACGGGAATGCTTCCCCAGGAAACAATTCGCAGGGCGCAAAGCGCTGGCAGCGCCGAAAGCGGCACAATGTTTATCATGTATATAATCTTTATGCAAGGCCAGACGGATCAGGCCGGTCTACACGGGCCGCGACGCGCCTTTTGATTCCAAAGCGATGCAGCAACTCCGCGCCATCATTTTGGAGGCGTGAAGCGGAGTTCTTAGGCCAGAATCCCCTGGCACCTGGGTTTTCTGGTCATTTGGCGCGCATTCAGCGCGCGTCCGCGCGCACAACCGGCACTTGCCCGGACCAAAGTGCCTGTTTTGTGAATATCGCGTCTGAGCTCCTGAACAATCCGCAAATGCAACAATTGAAATGAGTTGCGTCAATTCTGGCCAGTTTCTCTGATGCGTCGCAAACTCGCGACACTGTGCCCGCGTCGCCGCAAGTTACCGTGTGCTCGACGGATACGGAAAGAATGGAAATCACTGATTTGTATTATTCGTGGGCCATTATTCATCCCTTGGTTATTCAGAAGTTCTGTCTGACCCACGCCTCCCGGCCGGCCGTTGAAGGGCCCGACTGTCGCGATTCCGCGACACAATCGCAGTGCATTCCGGTAAGATAATCTGCTGACGCAGCCGGCGTTTCGAAGGCCATACTGCGACTATCCCTAGTGAGGAATCGCATGCATTCCAGAGCCCCCACTGACCTGACCAATCTGCTCGAGCGGGCATTGCGGGGAGAAGAGGGGGTGCGCGGCGCGCTCCTGGAAACCTACCGGCACTATCTCGAACTGCTGGCGCGCATCGAGATCGGCCGGCGCTTGCAGACCAAAGTCGACGCCGCCGATCTCGTCCAGGAAACATTCCTCGAGGCCCATCGCAACTTCGGGTTGTTCCGCGGCAAGTCCGAAGGGGAATTCATCAACTGGTTGCGGGGCATCATGGCGTCGCGGATCGCCACGATGGTGCGACACTTCGTCGGCACTCAGGGGCGAAACGTTCGTCGCGAAAGAGACCTGCACGTCGACCTCGATCAATCGTCGCGTGCGCTCGACCGGGGCCTGGTGGCGCTGCAAAGCACGCCCAGCCAGAAGATCGAGCGCAGCGAACTGCGCGTCATGTTCGCCGATACGCTGTCCCAGCTCCCCGACGACTACCGCGAAGTCATCGTGCTGCGGCATTTCGAAGAGCTGCCGGTCGGTGAAGTAGCCCTGCGCATGAATCGCTCGGTCGACAGCGTTCAGAAACTCTGGGTTCGCGGCCTGGCGCGGCTGCGGCAACTGGTGGAGGAAGCACAATGAACGAGCTCAATGAAGATCGTCTTGGTCCGGAAGCACCGGGTTCCGGCACGGCCACCCGCGATTCCCTCGACGATCCGCGAGTCGTGGACGTGGTCCAGGAATACATGGCGCAGTTAGACCAGGGAAAGTCGCCCGACCGCGCCGAGTATGTCGGGCGTTACCCCGAGCTGGCCGCCGCGGTCGAGCAGTGCCTGGACGGGCTCGAGCTGGTGCGCGCGCAGGGGAGCAGCCGTTCGAGATCGGGGTCGGGACGGCGGGGCGGGGCCGAGCCGGGACTTCCCGGCAACGAAATGCCGACCAATCCGCTGGGGGACTTTCAGATCGTCCGCGAACTGGCGCGCGGCGGCATGGGGATCGTGTACGAGGCGATTCAGTTGTCGCTCGGGCGTCGCGTGGCATTGAAGGTGCTGCCGTTCGCAGCTACGCTCGATTCGCGCCAGTTGCAGCGCTTCAAGAGCGAGGCCCAGGCCGCGGCGCTGTTGCACCATCCGAACATCGTGCCGGTGTTCGCCGTCGGCTGCGAGCGAGGCGTGCACTTCTATGCGATGCAGCTTATCGAAGGGCAGTCGCTGGCCGAATTGATCCGCCAGCTCAGGCGCCAGGCGGGGCTTTCGAGCCCCGGCGACCTTTCATCGGCAGGCGGGCCCCACTCGTCGCTGGTTCTGGGGGAAGACGCCCCGGCGAATTCGAGCGCGGACAGCCGTGGCGGCAAAACGCTGCCCATGCCGGTGCCGGTCGGCGAGACGGCATCGCAGTTTCATACCAACCTATCGACGCAGCACGCGGGTCGCGAGACGCGGTTCTTCAAAACGGCCGTGCGCCTGATGCTGCAGGCCGCGCAGGCGCTCGAGCACGCGCACGATTTTGGCATCATCCACCGCGACATCAAGCCCGCCAACCTGCTGCTCGACGTGCACGGAATCCTGTGGATCACCGACTTTGGCCTCGCGCAGTTCCATTCCGACGCAGGGCTCACGCGCACCGGCGACATCCCGGGAACGATCCGCTACATGAGCCCCGAGCAGGCCTCCGGGCGCCGGGCGCTGCTCGATCAGCGCAGCGACGTCTATTCGCTGGGCGCCACGTTTTACGAGTTCCTGACGCTCGAGCCGATCTTTCGCGGGCGCGACGTGCAGTACCTGCTCAACCAGATTTTGCACACCGAACCAAAGCCCTTAAGGCAGATCGACAAGGCGATCCCTTTCGAGCTCGAGACGATCATCTTGAAGGCGGTCAGCAAGAACCCCGACGACCGCTATCGCTCGGCGGGGGCCCTGGCCGCCGACCTCCAGCGGTACCTCGATCACAAGCCGATCCTGGCGCGCCGCCCGACGGTGATCGATCGCATTCGGAAATGGTCGATGCGGCATCCCGGCGGGCTGGCTGCCGGCATGCTGCTGCTGTTCGTGATTGCCTCGGGCCTGTTCGTGAGCAACCAGCTCATCGCCCGCGAGCAGAAAAAGGCCGAGAATCGGGCCACCGAGGCCGAGCAGCGCTTTCAGCAGGCCCGCCAGGCAGTCGACGTGCTGATCGAAGTCAGTGAAGGGGAGCTCGCCGACAACCAGTGGGCGTACCCGACGCGCCAGCGACTGCTTCGAATCGCGCTGGCGTTTTATCAGGACTTCATGGAACAGCGTCGCGACGACGCTGCGGCGCAGGGGGAACTTGCCATCGTCGAGAAGCGCGTTAAAGCAATTCTTCACGAACTGGCCCTGGGGCAGCGCTGGGTGCACATGTGGGTCGTCGAAATGGCTTCGGTGCAGGAGACCCTGAAACTTAGCGCCGACCAGAAAGAGCGACTGGCGACGATGCTGAAGAATCGTGAAAAGGAGCTTGCGGAGTTTCCACATCGGGTCGAGGGACTCTCGGATGAATCCGTGCGAGAGAAACGGGTCGACATGCTCGAAGACCACGAACAGGAGCTGAACCAGATTCTGA
>JACQFH010000187.1 GCA_016200145.1 Planctomycetia bacterium
AACGAATCGAGATCAATCAAAATCAGGTTCGAGTGATCTACAAAGTGAGTCCGCTCCCTTTTGTGCAGCGCCCCGTTGAACGCGGGGCCTTTTTGCAACATTGTCCACGGCGTGCGTTTGCCACGGTGGGGCGTTTTTGTCGTTGTGGGGAGCGGAGCCGTCGCACGGGTTCAGGCGAAACAGGGGCGACGGCGGGGGACGATTACTTCTTTCCGGCTTCGACTTCCTTCCAGAATTCGGCTGCCGGTTTTTCGTTGATCGTCTTCAAATTCGTCATTGAGCGGAGAATTTCGATATCCCGCTCGGGCTTGAAGTCGTAGCGGATCGCTTCAAGCGGCATACCCTTCAGAGGCGACAAATCTGAGACCTTGGTGCCTTGGAAAATAAGCTCTTTCAGTGGCATCCCTTCAAGGGGTGACAAATCAGTGACTTGAGTCGTGTGGAATGTCAGATTCGTCAGTTTCATTCCCTTCAGGGGCGACAGGTCGGAAACCCGCGTCCGATCGCAGGTTAAATACGTGAGGGGCAAGTCTTGGAGTGGCGAGAGGTCAAAAACGTTCGTTGCCGCCATCCATAGAATTTCCAGGCGCATTCCCTTCAGCGGCGACAGATCGGAAATCGGCGTCCCAGCGCAGATGAGATGCGTCAGGGGCATGCCTTTGAGCGGCGTCAGGTCAGCGACCTGAGTCTGGGCGAAATCCAGAAACGTCAGCGGCATGCCTTGCAGAACCGCGAGGTCCGATACCGCTGTCGACCCCACGTTCAACGATCTCAGCGACATTCCCTGAAGCGGCGACAGATCTGATACCGAAGAATATGGGCAATCCAAGGCCGCCAGGGGCATACCCCGGAGCGGCGAGAGATCGGAGACGTACGAGTTGGAACAGTTCAGATTCTGTAGCGCCAGTCCTTTGAGCGCCGAGAGACTGGCCAGCTTTGCGTAATTCTGCTCGCTTGCGGCACAATCCAGCTTCGTCAGTCGGGACAGCGAACGCACCGGCGAAATGTCGATCACGTGGTCGGTGTAAAACTGCAATTCGGTCACGCCGGTCAACTCGATTTTGGCTGAAACTTTGCTGTCAAAGCCGTAGTTGAGTTCTTTCAGCTTCCTGGTGACGGCGTCAACCTGCTTCTCGGCAGGGAAGGTCGCGACCTGCTTCATCCATTTCTGAAAGGCGGGGTCGTTTAGCGTTGTGACCGCCTTGGTCGTTTCACTTTTTATGGCATTCACAACTAACGCCACTCGAAAGCCGATGAAATCGTAGCGATCTGTCGGGTTGGGGGCGCCCCGAGCGGACGAAACGCAGTGGGCCGGACCGCCGTGCCGATCGGCGCCGCGGAACACCCGCCGTGAGCCGGAAGAAAATGAATTGTATGGATCGACCGCAGCGTTCTCGGTGAACTCGGCATAGAATCCGCGATCCCAACAGTCCTGGACCCACTCCCACACGTTGCCGTGGACGTCATACAGGCCGAACGGGTTCGCCTTGAGCTCGCCTACGCCGTGATTTCGTCCGTTGGAATTGCTTCCGACCCAGCCAGCCTGCATCAGGTCGCTGTCCTGATCACCGCTCCAGAATCTCGTCGTGCTACCCGCTCGGCAGGCGTGCTCCCATTCCGCTTCCGTCGCGAACCGGTAACCCGTTCCCTCCAGTGACATGACAGTCTCCCCCGAACGGAGGTAAAACGGCTTCAGTTGCTCCTGCTGGCTTAGGTTCGCGCAGAACTCGGCCGCGTCGTTCCAGCTCACCATTTCCACCGGGAAGTTCCTAGTTTCCAGATTGCCAACTGCTGCCTTGCCTTCGCCGCTCTCCGAGAAATACGACGGGTTCGTACCCATTACCTGCGCATACTGCCTCTGCGTTACTTCAGTCTCGCCGACATACACCGGTTGCGTGAGAACGACGTCATGTCGCGGTCCTTCGCTTTGAATAGTGTCTCGCCAGTGCTTGTCGTCGCCTGCCAACTTGAGCGCCGCTTCGATTTCCCCGGATGTGCTCCCCATCAGGAATTCGCCCGGCGGAATAAGGCGAAATTTCATGCCGATGCTGTTGGTATACTCCACAGGCACCTTGAGATAGGCAGCCCACGCTTCCTGATGCTTTCGAGCCTGCGCCGCGCTGAACGGCGAAATCGCCGGGGGAGGCGCGTCTGCCGGCCAGCCGTGCCAACCGGTGCCAGCCTTCTTGTCGTCGGACGGCACCCCATTTGCCGTCACACGTTTCTTGGCGCCGGTGTACAGGCTGGTGACCACGATCACCAGCAGTACGAGGGCCCCGCCGACGATCAGCAGGAGATTCCGGGGGCGCCTGGCGAATGATGGCGAAGTAGAATCCTTCGGGCGAGCGGCTTTCGATGCACCGACCGCAATTTCTTTCAAGAAATCTGTCAAACCAGGATCGCCTAACGAGCTGAGTGCCGGCTGTGCGCTGGCCGACTGGTCCTGACGTGTTCCGAAGGCTTCCAGATCGGCGATCACCTCGCCCATCGTCTGGTACCGGTCCTCGACATTCTTCGCCACCATCCGACTGAAGACCGCTTCGATCCGCTCCGCCACGTCGGGGCGATGCGCTCGTAGCGACGGAATCGGATGCTCCCGGTGCGCCAGGATTTTCTTCACCAGAGTGTCCCCCTCATACGCCGCTTTCCCGATCAGCAAGTAGAACAGCGTACAGCCCAGGCTGTAGATGTCGGCCCGCGCGTCGGCCGACTTCGTATCCAGGGCCTGCTCGGGGGACATGTAATCGACCGTCCCCATCACGTTTCCCGTGTTGGTCAAATCGGCCGGCTGTCCCGACTCGCCGTCCGCGCTCAACCGGGCCAGCCCCATGTCCAGGATCTTGACTGTTCCCGCATTGTCCAGCAGCAGGTTCGCCGGCTTGATGTCGCGGTGCACAATGCCGTGCTGGTGGGCCGAGTCCAGTCCCCGGGCGGCCTGCAGGATGTAATTCAAGGCCGTCTCGACCGGCAGCGGTCCGTTCTTTTTGACCGTGGCCGCTAGGTCGCTCCCCGCGACGTACTCCATGACCAGAAAGTGGACCCCCCCGGCGTTCCCGGCATCGAAGGCCGCGACGATGTTGGGATGGCTGATGCGGGCGACGGCCTGCACCTCGCGCTCGAACCGGGCGACGATCGCCGGCGTCTTCATGACGTTGGCGGGGAGCACCTTGATTGCCACGATGCGGTCCATCCGCCGGTGCCGGGCTTTGAAAACAATGCCCATGCCCCCTTCGCCGATTTTTTCGAGCAGCACATAATTATCGAGAACGAGCGATTTCCCTTTTCCCTGCCAGACCTGCTCGGCCTGGAACTTCGTCAGCTTCTCGTGTTCGAGCAGATCGCGGAGCAGCCCTTCGGCATCCTGGGGGTCGCTCTTTGGGGGAAGAAAGTCCCGCAGCGTTTCGCCGGCGAGAATCCCGCTGTCTTCAAGCTGGCGGACAATCTGTTCGAGCGGTACTGCCATGCAGAAGTCGGTAATGGGCGCGGGATTGTGCGGTGAGAAGTCCGGTCGTACATTATTCTCTATCGGGCCTTCATCACATTATCAAGATTCAGCAAAGGCAGAAGTCTCAATGGCACGAATGAAACGCGGTGCAAAAAGCCAGGCTGTCCGTGATTACTTTGCGGCGAACCCCGGCGCCGGCGCAAAGGCCGTCGTCGAAGGACTGGCCGAGAAGGGGATCAATGTTAAGGTGACACTTGTCAACAGCATCAAGTACAAGAAGCCGGCGAAGGGGGGCAAGAGGCGGGGTCGTCGACCGATGACCATGCAGGCTGCGGCCCGCAGAACGTCGGCAAACGGCTCGCTCAGCGTTGAGAACCTGATCGAGGTTAAGCGGCTGGCGGATTTGCTGGGAGGTGCCGATCAGGTCCGGCAGGCGCTGGAGGCGCTGGCGCAGTTGCAGCAGTAGAGCCTACCTACCGCCGAGCCACGCAACTAAAGTGGATGGATCGGGACTGTCGATAATATCGGTTGTCGAGCGCGAAGCGACCGCCGGGGCTTTCCCAAGCTGCTTACCCGGCCGGTCGCTTTTCTTTTCGGCGCCGCAAAGCCGACTACAAATCGTACCGTCGGCATGCCTGCCACTGATCCACCGCCAAAAGTTAAAAAACGGCCAGTTTGCTCTCCGCCGCCAAGCTAGCTGAATTGGCCCACGGGGAAGGCCTTCAGTGCGGCGATTTTTACTTTTCAAGTCGTGGCGACCGTGCCTGTCTGGTCTTGGCTCTTGCCGCATCGTTCCAGATCGGCAGGGTGTCGTCGATCTTCCCGTCGAGGCGGCGAACCCGGTACAATCCCGGCCATCCAGCGCCCACCTCGTCCGTGATCGGGAGGGAATTCATGACGAAGAAGGAGCTCTCACAGGCCATCGCACAAGCGACCGGTTTGTCGGTTCTGCAGACCCAGGAGATCGTGCAGAAGACGATCGACGCGATTGTCAAGGCGCTGCTCGTGGAGCGTCGCATCGAGCTGCGAGGCTTCGGGGTCTTCGAGGTCACGAAGCGAGCAGCACGCAAGGCACGTAACCCGCGCACAGGTGAGAAGCTCGTCGTCCCCGCGAAACTCGTTGTGACGTTCACGCCGGGCAAAGAGATGAAGAAACGAATCCAGCGCATCAGCGAGGGGCAGCCTAAGACCAGCGACGCGGCATGAATCCGGCCCCATGAATTCCGGCGTTCCGATGGCGCCGATCCTGAATCTGGCTCATGGAGATCCTCAGCGCCAGACGTCTTTGCCGCCCCGCCAAAGAGCGCCGGCGGCCCAAGGTGCCCATCGGGTCGTCTTCACGGCGCCGGCTCAGCCAGACGCGCCAGGGAGGGCCTCCGGTGGGGCTCTGGCAGGTGAATCGGCGACGATAATCCGGAATCGGCCGCCCGGCTGCGCGTGTTTGCTATGGTTTGCAATGAAATGCAACACCGGCTGCACAGCAGTCTGCCGGATCAAGTCGCCCCTGCATCTCTCCGTTGCGCCGGATCGGCGCCACGGGGATTTCAGTGCGGGTCCCGCGAGACCACTCCCGTTCCACTGATTTCCGTGGGACGGTGATTTTCACACCGCGAGCCCGGTGAACCCGGCATTCTTTTTAGCTCTCAGACAGCGCCGGTCGCGACGCCTGCAGTGGCCGGAGAGTCTCCCGTTGGGCCGATTCGGCCCCACGGGGGATTCTGGCGCCGCCCGCCGATAACGGCTTCGAATAACCAGCCGTCGTCCGTGTCATCGCCCCGAGTACGTCGTCGACCGGCACAGTGGC
>JACQFH010000188.1 GCA_016200145.1 Planctomycetia bacterium
CGTCAGCACGGCCGAGAGGCTGGCCGGTGAATGGGCGATGCCCGCTGACCGCCGAGCGCGCCGCCCGCGCTCGCCGGCAAGGTCGGAGGGTTGCGTGACGCCGGCGAGCAATCCGCGCGGCGGCAGTTTCCACAGCCGGCGAACGCCGAACCAGATCGCCGCCAGCGCCGCCACGGCCGCGATCGCCGCGCCGGTCACGACACTGTCGGGGTCCACGTGCAATTCGAGAAACCGCGTCCCGATCGCCCCGATCCACCAGGTCTTCAGGCCATGCACGATCAGCGCCGCATACGCGACGGCGGCGGCAGCGCCGGCCAGTCCTCCGAGCGCGACGACGATGGCCCCTTCCCCGAGCAGCAGGGCGGCCACCTGGCCGGGAGAAAATCCCGTCGCCAGCAACAGGCCCACGCCGGCCGCACGGCGTTCGATGCCCAGCCGGAACAAGAGTCCGATCAGAATCATCGCCGAGACGATCAGAAAAAAGCTGAACCCGATAAACAACCCGCCGAAGTTGGTCGATCCCGACGCGGCGGCGAGGCCCTGCGCTTTCACCGGCTGGAACGCCAGGCCGAGGTCGTCGGGCCGAAGCTCCTGGAGCAGATCGCGAGCGAATTCCTGACGCGCCTCATCCAGTGATTCTCGCCCAACGGTTGTGGGTAGTCGCGCCATGGCGCGCCAAGTCGGCGCGAATCGGAACGATGTGAGATCGCCGTACCGGCTCTGCCACAGGTGCTGAGCCGTCTTCAACGTCACGAACGCCTTGGGGGTGGCGCGGTGCGCTTTCCAGTATTCATCGTCGCGCGGCGTGACCTTTTTCATCTCAAACGGCGCTTCCCACTCGTCGAAGCTGTTCACATCAGTGATGCCGCGGACTTCGGGAATCAGGCCCCGGTCGTCGGCAACTGTGCCTTCGAGTTTGACAATTCCGCGGACGACGAACCGGCGCTCCTCCTCGGGCAATTCGCCGTGAGAACCAACGATGTGGTAGGTGAGTCGCACCTGATCGCCGATCTTGGCCCGCAAGTCTTCGGCGAGCCAGTCGTTCAAGATGATTTCGCCGCCGCCGCCGGGTTGTTCGATCGCGCCTTCGCCCAGCGGTGCGGGAGTTTCGGGCGACTGGTACATGAATGGGCCGAATGGGGATAACCGCTTGGATGCGAGATCTGCCGGATCGAAGGGAATGGGCGCGAGATCTGCCGGATCGAGCCCGGCAACTATGGAATAGCGACTGTAGCTGGGTTTGTCGGACGTCTCGTCGATTGTCGCGCCGACGAGGCTGATTTCGTTGGCGATGTAAGCCAGCACGGGAGACGTCTCTCTCTTCTCCCGCTCGGCGACTCTGCGGGCGGCGTCGGCCACGGGCCGGTCGAGAATCATGCGGTCGCTTTCGAGCGACAGGTATCCGAACTTTTCGTTCGGCACGATGCGGGCGTGGATGTCGTCGAGTTGCCACGCTTTGCGGAGATTGGCGTCGAGCGTGCGTGCCACGGCCTGCGGATCTGAGCCCGAGCCTTCCGCATGCGAAAAGCGGAGGATCGTATTGACCCGCGCCGGAACGGAACGCGGATCACGCGGCGTCGGGGTGTGACCCGCCAGCCCGAGCCGGTCCTGGAGCAGTTTGAGCGACATGAACGCGTTGAGGGGCATCTGCTGGTCGGGTCGCAGGCCAAACCGGTCGCCCGGCGCGCCCTCGTCCAGCACTTTGCTGACCCTGAGCGCAATCTCGATCGAAGTGACGTCGCGCTTGCCGAGCAGGGCGTCGCGGGGGATGTCGGCGGGGAGTTCGACCAGGACTACGACTTCATCACCAGCCCCGGCTTCCAGGTCGCGCGCCAGCCGGCTGCTCAGAACGACGCCAGTGTCGTCAATTTCCTGCCTGTGACCACCATTCACAATCAGTAACCAGGCAAACAGGTCGAGGCCGTTGATGCTGGCTCGCCCGGCGCGCGTCAGCACCGTGGGTTTGCCCGGCTCGCGCTTTTCGAGGCTGCCCGGCAGCAGGATTGCCGGAGCGGCCGTGCTCAAAATGGGGCCGGTCGTGGGATGCAAGTCGGCAGCCAGATGCTCGCCGATTAATCGCGGGCCGGTGAGCGCCATGTCGACACCCGCGAGGCGCGCCAGCGTCATGTCGCGCAGGCTGCCGCGCACCGAATCGCCGACGATCAGCGCGCCGCCAATGACGGCCGTCCCGACGATCACCCCCAGACACACGGCGAGGTTCGTGCGCCAGTGGAAGAGGAGCGTGCGGAAGAGGAACGATGTGCGAGACACGGAAATAATGCGGAGTTCGGAATTCGGAGTGCGGAATTTGTTGATCCAGCGAGCCGCGGGGTCATTTTTCGACAAGTCTCCCGTCGATGAGCTCGGCGCGGCGGGGGAGGCGGGAGGCGAGCTCGGCGCTGTGGGTGACCACAATCAGCATGGCGTTTTGCTCGCGCCCCAGCTCCAAGAGCAGCGAGCCGATCGTATCGGCGGTGTGGCGGTCGAGATTTCCGGTTGGTTCGTCGGCCAGCAGGAGCGGCGGCGAATTGATGAGCGCCCGGCAAATGGCCACGCGCTGCCGTTCCCCCCCCGACAGCTCGGCGGGGCGGTGGCGGATGCGCTGTGCAAGCCCCACGCGGTCAAGCAGCATGCGGGCCCGGTCGGCGACGGCGTCGGCCCCCTTGCCGGCGAGCGCGGGGATCAGCACGTTTTCGATGACGGAGCACTGCGGCAAGAGGTAATGCTCCTGAAACACGAACCCGATGCTGGCGTTGCGGAACCGCGCGAGGGCGGCCGATTTCAGCGCGAACGGGTCGCTGCCGAGAATGCGGACTGCGCCAGACGTCGGCGCGTCGAGCGTGCCGATGATGTACAGCAGCGTGCTCTTGCCAGCACCCGAAGGGCCGGTGATCGCCAGCGCATCGCCCCGCGCCAGCGACAGGTTCACATCGCCGAGAATCGAAAGGGCGCCGTTTGCAGTGGGATACGACTTGCTGACGTGTTCGACGTGCAAATCGTTGGCTGATTGCAACATTTCGTGAATGCGTTTGCGAAAGTGTTACGACTGCAATTCTTTGGCGTTTAGCACCGAGGCGCAGCCGCGGGCTGTTGTACAACGGGCACTCGGCTGCGCCTCGGAGCTAAACGGTTTTGAAATGCTATTTGTGAGAATCCGCAGGGCTTTCGACGAACTTGTTCGCAATTTCCGGCGGGATGTCAACAGATTCGAATTTCCCTCCGGCGGCGCAGTTACAGAAGACGGTTTTGACTTCGCCATGTGCCAGGCTCTTGTGGCCGCGGCGGAAGCGGTATCCCAGAGTCAGCGAGCGGACCCCCACCCGCACGACGCTGACGTCGACGTCGATCAGGTCGTCGTAGAAGGCGGGGGACTCGAACGTGCACGACGCGCGAACGCGGGGCCAGCCGACCGCCGTGCCGTCCGGCCGGTGATCCATGATCTTCAGACCCAGACTGCGGAAATACTCGTGCTCGGCCTCTTCCATGAAGCGATAGAAGTTGGCGAAGTGCACGATGCCCGCAACGTCGGTGTCTGAAAACCGGACGCGGCGCGTGTAGGTGAACTGGGGCACGGGGATTTTGGAATTAGGATTTCGGATTTCAGATTTGATAACGTGTTGCGCTGTTGGGCAGAAGAGCGAAAAGAGATTCCCGACGACGGTTTTTCGCTCTTCGCTCCTCTCTCTTCACTTCAACCGCACGGCGCGGCGACCTCCAGCAGATCGACGGCCGGGCGGCGGTTGCAGAAGATCGTCGCCAGCCGGCCGTAGGTGACCGTTCCGACAGGACAGTGAAACAGGTCCGCCAGCCCCGGCCCGACGGCGAGCTGCAAAACCGCCCCCAGGTCGATGTGCCGCAGGACATTGTAGTTGATCAGGATTCTCCCCAATGGCGTGCGTTCGCTCAAGATCTCGGCCCGCACGTCGGGCAGCACCACCGCCAGGTCGAAGCGGACGACGCCGAACTGCACGATCCGCCCGTCGTCGGCCCGTTCGAGCAGGATCTTGCGGCTGTAGACGTCGCCATCGAGTCGCCGCTCGAGCACCTTGACAAGCACCTGCGTGCGATGGAAGTCTTCCATCGTGACCGTCATGTGGTGTTCGTGCACCAGCAGCCGTTTGTACGGTTCGGGAGTGAGGGCCGAGGGAACGTGCTCGGCCTGTACGAACAGCCCCTCGCCGCCGGGAAACAG
>JACQFH010000189.1 GCA_016200145.1 Planctomycetia bacterium
GTCCCGCGGGTGGTTCATCACCACGAGCTTGTCGACGATCGGCCGGCCGGCGGCCTCCGCTTCGCGAACGGCGTCCAGCAGGGCCTGGGGCTGGCGCTCGTAGAACTCGATCCAGATCAGCTCGTACAGGCTGCGGTCCACAGTCTGCCGGTTCAGATAGTGCAGGCTGTGGAAGCTCTCGCGCACCGTCCAGTCCAGCAGAATCACGCTGACTTTCGCACGCGGCCTGGCGTGATTGGCGACGAATTCGAGCTTCACCGGCGAAGAAGGAACGGGATTCGGCAGGATCATGGCTTCAGGCGGCATCCCTCTCGGGGACTTTCTCCGACGGGGCCGCTGTACAGACGTTTGCAGGCAGCGGGAGCACGCTCCTTCCGCTTCGCGTCTGTGCGTCCTTCTGTTGATTGATCGAGTCCAGGCACGTCTGGACGAGCCGCGAAAGCTCGCCGCAGACCGACGCAAGATCGCCGCAGCGACGCTCCAGGTTGTCGAGCTGCAGTTCCGCTCGGTGCAGGCGATACGGTTCCGAGCCCGGTGGAATCGTGCGCGACACGATTGCCTGCAAGATCGCGTTCTTGAGGTCGTAGATGTTTCGGGCGAACACGCAGTTACCGGCAGCGGCCTGATCGTCCCACCAGTGCTGGCTGTAATCGTCAGGGCTGAGCGGGCCAAGTGACGTGCGGTATGCCATGAAACCGCTGCCGCGCTCGATCACTTGGAATCCCAGAAAATCCAGATGGGTCAAATCGTCGCGAGCCAGAACGGCGCGCAATCTGGCGTCGTCGACCTGCCAGTCGATGACCGCGTGGCATTCGCCCGAGGATTGCGCCTGGTCATCGAGCACGGCGTGCCAGGAATTTGGAACCTGAAGATCAAATTCGCGAGCCAGGAATTCCGCCAGCTCGCGGGTGCGGGGGCCATACAGCCGCGTCAGGTGCGCTGCGACCCGTGCCGGCATTTGATGCGTCAAGCCCACGTTCGCCGCTTCCAGGGCGACATCACTCGAGTCGGCAAATCCTTCGTCCACTCCCAGGAATTTGAACAATTGGTGGAGCGTCGCCCGAGGCGAGTCAACGATGTCGTCGAAGAACGCGAGAAACAACTGTTCCCTGGGAAATACCGACAGCCAGCGCTGCAGTTGGCCGAGGTAATCTCCGCAGAGCCGATTCCAGTCGTCGGCCAGATTTTCAATCCATTCGGCGTCCGAGACAGTGTCGATTGCGCCCAACCGGCCTTTGAAATTGGCTTCCCGAAACCGAAAACAATGCCGGGCGTGCGACCACGCCCTGGCAATTGGATCGCGCATCAGGAAGACGAGCTTCAAATCCGGCATCAGTTGCCTGACGATACGAATGGTGCTGCGCGGAAGCAGGCTATAGCTGGGGGGCGCCTCTCCCTTTGATTTGCCGAGCCCCTCGCGGAATTGTCCCAGGTACCAGCGCAGGTCCTCAGTTGCGAAGCGATTACTGAAGTACTTCACTTCCTTGGAAAGCGGCACAAACATTTGAGGATGCCGGCGGAAGTTCTCGCTCACCCAGGTCGTTCCGGTTTTCGGAGGGGCGATCACCATCCAATCCGGCAGGCATTGGCGCTGTTCACGCGGCAGTAACCCCAGAAAGGAGAGCTGCTGTGCGATTTCATCATTGGCGTGGGCCAGGGCCGGCCGATTCGACGCGCCGGCTGCCTCCGAAATCTTTTGCGAGAACTGCATGCTCAAAGCGTCCTTGCAGGCGACGGCGATTGCCGCAGCGCAAACACCATCTGCCGTGATTGTTTGGCGTCAAGGCCCACGATGACGCATCCCATTCCAAAACCAGGCTGCCTTTCCGTGCGAAATCATCGTGCACAGGAACGACACGGCGAGGGAGAATTATCAGAAACACTGCCGCGAGACAAGACCGGATCGGTTGCCCCGCCAGGCCAGGTTTCCGGGGCGCCGGTGGTTGTGGAATTGAGGTGGGACGCAGCCTCGCAGGCAGGGCGCCGGACCGCGTGCGACGACGAGGGCGATCGTCAGGAGGCAACTTGCCGGAGATCGTGAGTCGGGTCGCCTGGCAGAGTTTCGATTGCCGGGTTGCCGATCCCAACGGGAGCTCTGGCTCGAGCCCGGGCCCGAAGGACTGAAACCAGCGCGTCGGGCACAAGGGGCCGCACGAGGCGCACTGCCGGGCGCAGCAGAACGACGTTGTGCAACGTCCACGGCTGTCTCGGCGCGGTTTTCTTCCATTGCCGGATCTGCACCTTGACATCTGCGATGGACGAACCGCAGATGTAAGGATTTTCATCGTCCTCGACAATCCGCGATGGCTCGAATGATCGACACGATAAGTGGACCCCGTAAAACCCGCCCTGATAGAACACGATATTGTGTTGGAAAAACCGCTGCCGCACGAGCTGCGGAAATGGTTCGTGCGGGTTATAAGGTCGATTGAATTCAAAGCCGAGCTGTCCCAGCCACTCGTTGGCGAGGTGCTTTGCCGCGTGCCAGCAAGCGAACATCAGGTTTGAGATTGAGTCGCTCGCGCTCCGCACGGTTCCGAATCCGCCTTTCACGAGACCGTGGAACGGCGCGTGGCGCAAGTTGGCGTCGATGGCGCGCTGCAGTTCGTTGCGCGCCGATGCCCGGACGCAGCCCGGGCAGAGCCCGCTCTTGAATTTATCGAGGTCCAATGGCTCGGAGGTCGTGGGAACTCCAAACCAGCACCCGCCGGCCAGGTAGATGTCGAACGATTTGCGATATGCCTTCTGAACGAGGCGCGGAGAAGTGTCGTCTCCAGCCAGACGGACGACGTCCCGCCACTCTTGGTCGTCGCGCGACGTCAATTGCGCCAGAGCGGACTGGCGATCGAGCGCAGGATCGTTCCGCAGCGCCCGGATGGCCCCGTTTTCGAGGCCTGGCTGAATCGCGCCGGTCCGTCGTGTCTCCAGGGACCTGAGCGACATGCCCCGCCCGTCGCTGGGCCCATGATAGTCGATGTTGATCCCCGATTCGCCCGGATGCCAGGTGTGGTACAGAAACTCGTCGGTCAGCCAGCGTTCCTGGCAGCCGGCGTTGACCAGGCGAAACGTGAGATCGTAGGGCCCGCAGATGTAGCCCAGGTAGTCGAGGTGTTCGTCGGCCCCCCCCACACGCAGGATGTCGCTGCGTTTGGCCGCCAGGCAGGCCCCGTAGTTGGCCTCGTGCAGCATGTCCGGGCTGTTGTCGAGCCCCCGCGTGGTGCGGCCGGTCCAGTTGGGGCAGGGGCTGGCCAGGAACTCGGCAAACGTCGGAAAATTGAACGGATAGAACTGGCGATCGACGCTGCGCACTTCGTCCAGGTGCACGACCGACTGCGGATGCTCTTCGAATGCGGCAATGATCTTTTCGATGAAGGTGGGGGTGAACATCGCGTCGGAATCGCAGATCACGCAGATCTCGCCTTCCGACAGCACGATCCCCAGGTTGTACATGCGGTGCTTGTGGAAGATCACGTCCCGCGGGTGGTTCATCACCACGAGCTTGTCGACGATCGGCCGGCCGGCGGCCTCCGCTTCGCGAACGGCGTCCAGCAGGGCCTGGGGCTGGCGCTCGTAGAACTCGATCCAGATCAGCTCGTACAGGCTGCGGTCCACGGCGGACAATGAACTCGAGGTTTGAGGGCATGCAGTCTGGGTCTGGCAACTGGTCGAATTGGAATGGTGAAGTTGACCCGAACTGTCCATTCGAGCTCCCCCACTGACGATTCGAGTGGGAAGCGATACCAGAATGTAAAATCTGCATCAAGACGGATTTGTGAGTCGGAACGCGGTCCGGCGGGGGCAATTCTCCGGCCCCCCCGCCGAATGTCGGTTGTCGCCGCGGGCAGCAAGTCCGGGGAAGCCGCGGGGATGCGCAAACTTTGACGATTATGCTGAATTTCGCGCCTGCGGCAGGCCGATAACCAGATCGGGCCGCGGAATCGTGCTCGCCGTCAATGCACTTTTGATTTCCACCGGCTGGCGACTCACAAATTATGTCTGCACAAATGGCGATACGCCTGCCTCCGGGGGGCGCCCCACAAGAATGCCGCGATGACGACGTCCGCGGTCGAGTTCCGACACTCGTGGTCCGCTTTGCTGATCCGACCGACTTGGTTGGGACTGCACGAACGGCGCTCGGCGACTACAACGGGTATTTGCTTTCAGAATTGGGTGGAAGGTTTTATGGCGTGCCCGATGGGGCCGGACCGGTCTGCTGGGGAAGTCCCGGCATCAAGTCGAGCCCCTGGACTGTCGTGTCAGGCAGTCTCGCAGAGCTCAAGCAGGAAATTGATCGCCGGTGCCTCGAAGGCGAGGCTGCGGAGCTTGTCGAGAGCTTCGTCGACTACGAAATCTACTCGTGCCGGCAGCAATATTATGCCGTCGCCACGGTGCGGCGCGAGGAGTTTTTCAGAAACCAGCCTGTTGCCGATGAGGACATTCTGATCGACGAGTCGCTGCCGTCGCTGCGGAAGCGAGTGCTGGCGGTTCTCGGGAGGAACATTCACGGCGAGATTTTGGGAGAACTGGAAGGCTACATCCTCGCTCGAACCCGCGATCATGTGACCGGATACCCCATCGGTCTCGCCGGAGCCGAGCTGCTTCCCGAGGAAGACTTTGCAGCCGCCGGAGTGTACCGCGCCCGCGAACGGGCGTCGGTCGAGCATGCCATCGTGACCCGGCCTGGACCACGCGAGGTCGAATTCGCCGGCTGGCTCCCTGCATTTCGCATTTACGGCGATTGCGGGCGGCATCCACAATTCGGACACGCCACGGTGCCTCCGGCCGGCTACCGATTCATTCAGTCGGCTCCGCGCCTGCGAGAGCCGCGGCGCTGGCTCGACGGCCGGCGTATGGCGCGAGACGTGTTGCGCTTCTACAAAGTCGTCCGGGCAGCCGGCCGGCTGGGGGCCAATTGCCTCGCACGCGGCGCTTCGCTGCGTCAAGCCGCCAGCTTTGTATTGTCCCGGGGCCTGAAGTCACAGCTTTCGCTCCCGCGCCGCAACAATCTGCTGTTCCTGACGAGCGTTCCGTTCACGCTCGGCCAGGATCCGTGGGTCATCGAAATCGAAGACGCCACCAGCCTGCTGTATCCCTTCGTGCACAATGGCAGAACCGCCGAGCTCGACATCGCCGCCCAGCCGGTCTTGCGCAACGTCAGGGCCCTTCTGGAACAGCCCAACTGCCGGGCGATCGTCACGCACGTCAGGGCGACGCGCGAAGGGATCTCGAAGCTGTTCTGCAGCGACGCGATCTCGCAGAAGACGGTCCACATCCCCATGGGCGTCGGCGTTCCCCGCGAATGCCAGCGGCACGAGCCCGCCCCGACGCTGAATCTGCTGGTCACGAATTCCTGGCATCAGAAACCCGGCTCGTTCTACCTGCGGGGCGGTCTCGACGTGCTCGAAGCGTTTTCGGCGCTGCAGCCGGCATTTCCCGAATTGCACCTGACGCTGCGGACCAGGTTGCCCGATGATCTGCCGCCGCGCTATCGCCGCATCATCGACGAATGCCAAGTGACCGTTCTCGACAAGTTCCTGAGCGCTGCCGATCTGGAACGCCTGATGCTGTCCAGTCATCTGTTTCTGCTGCCGTCGGCGCGGATTCACATTATGTCGGTCCTGCAGGCCATGTCCTACGGGTTGATACCGGTCGTATCGGACGGCTGGGGAATGGAGGAATACGTAGCGGACCGTCAAACGGGGATGGTCGTCCGGGGCCGCTACGGCAAAGTCAGTTGGAATGATGAGCAAAATGGAATGCTCAGAGAGAATTACGCGCCGCTCTATCGGTGCGACCGCCAAGTTTCCCAGAACCTGGTCGACGCGATCGCCGAGCTCGCCGCCAGGCAGCCGCTGCGCCGGGAGCTGGGCGCCCGAGCCCGGCAGGCCGTTATCTCGCAGTTCAATCTGCCGCAATGGAACGTGGCCTTGAAGCGCGTGCTCGATCGCGCCTGGACGGGAGCTTGACGAATGAAAGTCCTGAATTACGACCTGGTCGCACGGTTGGGCCGCCTCGGACGCCGGGCGGAATCGTCGATCCCGTGCAAGATTCACAAGCAGCCCGATCCCGGGGCGCCTGCGCCGAAGATCTCCATCATTCTGCTCGACTGGTCGTGCCGCGAGAGTTTTCACGCTTTGAAATGGCTGCAGCGGCAGGACGTGCCACGGCACGAATACGAGCTGATCTGGATTGAGCTCTATGATCGCGTCTTGCCCGAGGCGCTGGCGGCCGCGGATGTCGTGGTGACGCTTTCCCAGCAGGGAATGTATCACAAGCACAAGGGCTACAACGTGGGGACGCTGCTGGCCCGCGGCAAGATCGTCACCGTTTGCGACAGCGATGCCGTCTTTCCCGAGCATTTCATTCGATCGATCCTGACGGCCTTTCACGACGAGCAGACCGGCCGCGACCGCTCGCTGGTGCTGATGCATCACGAGCTGCGGACGTCGCAGACGTACCCTCCGGTCCTCGACGATTCCGGCGAGCTCAACGACCAGGAGCGCTGGCAATGGTGGGACATCGTTCCCAATGCCGGGGCGTGCCTGTCGGTGTTGAGAAATGACGCCGTACGTTTCGGCGGATTCGACGAATGTCCCTCGTATCGGGGTTATCTGTGCGGCCCGTACGATCTGGGGTGGAGGCTTGTCAATGCGGGCATCCCGGAGATCTGGCACGATCTTTCATGCGTGCTCTGGCATTTCGCCCATCCGGACCCGATCGGGACCAACGGATTTGTGCCGTCGTTCAAGCGCATGCTGGAAAATACCTATCCTCATGTCGACCTGCACGCGTTGACGGCCGTCGAGCAGTTTTCCGCGGGCCAGGTTCTGCCGCGCCTTGAAAATCCGGACATCCACAGACTGCGCATGGCCCGCCGGCAGATCGGCACACCCTTCGAGGCCAAGTACGGCCTCCTGACCGGGCCGCGGGGATTCAGCCGGCTGGCGCTCGTCCTGCTGCGCGTCCTGATGATCGTCGATCTCGTGCGAACGATGACGACGCGCATGTTGCGTCAGGCCGCCAGGTCGCTCCAGGACCGGTTCGCGCCTCCGGGAGGCGGACTCCGCTCCGGGCTCCGCCGGTTGCTCGGGGAACGGGGCTACGACCGTTTGCGGCATTGGCGCCGGTTTTGGACGGCGGAAGGCCCGGTGCTCGTTGAAGAACGGGAGCGTTTCAACATCGTCCTCTACCGCCGCAGATACTACGGCCTGCCGAAGTTCCTTGGGCGAGTCGATCTGCGGGACCGGAACCAGCTCCGGCACCCGTCCATCCGCACGTCGCGCTTGCGGGCACTGGTCAGACGGCAGATGCGCGCGGCCTGACACCAGCGGTCAGGCCACCTTGTGCAGGGCCTTGTTCTGCCGCACGAGTTTGTGCGACGTCATCTGGCGAATATGGTCGACCGTCTCCTGACCGAATTTGTCGGCCACCATGTTCAGATAACTCGGCGCGTTGAAGTACTTCTGGAAGGCGGCGTCGCGGAACGCCAGCACTTCGGCCCCCGACAGGTATTTCGTCCGCAGCGGCTTCGAATCGACCGAGTGCTGCGAGTAGCCCGACCACTTCTCGGGCAGCTCCCAGTTCTGGGCCAGCGCCATGTTGTAGAGCGGCGATCCCGGATACGCCATCGCCGAATACAGGTTGGCGAATTCGCAATTCAGGTTCAGCGCCATGTCGAGCGTTTCCTGCATGCTGGCTTCGTCGTCTTCGGGGAGGCCGAAGATGAAGTTGCCGATGATGTGGATGCCCGCGTCCTTGACCCGCGCCACCGTCTCGTACACGTCCTGTTCATCGAAGCGCTTGTCGACGTCGGCCTGCACGCGGGAATTGGCCGCTTCGATGCCGAACGCCAGCCAGTTGAACCCGGCCTGCTTGAGCTTCGGCAGCATGCCTTCCTTGACGGTGTCGATTCGCGCGTACGCCCAGATGTTGAATTTCAGGCCGCGGTTGATGATTTCGTCGCAGATCCCCAGCACGTGCTTTTTGTTGAGCACGAACATTTCGTCGGCGATCTTGATGTTGCGGACCCCCATGCCGGCCAGCTTTTCGAGCTCGTCGCCGACGAGTTTGGGGCTCCAGTAGCGGTAACTGTTGGCCGTTTCCTTGAGCCCCAGCTCCTTCTCTCCGCTCTTGAACGGCGCCTGGATGCAGCAGAAAGTGCAGTGGTAAGGACAGCCGAGCGTCGTGTAGACTGCCGCATACGGCTGGCGCTGCAGGTCTTCAAAGCAGTGCCAGTTGTGGGCGCGGTATTTTTCCATCGGGACGAGGTCC
>JACQFH010000190.1 GCA_016200145.1 Planctomycetia bacterium
CGGGGACAAGCCCGTCACCGGCGACATCAGCGCATTCGTGATCGAGCCGTGCCGCACGGTCGGCCGACCGATTTTTTTCTCGGTGCTGATCATGCTGCTCTCGTTCGTGCCGGTATTCATGCTCTCGGGGCGCGAGGGCAAATACTTCCACCCGCTGGCATTCACCAAGAGCTTCGCCATGATCGGCGTGGCGCTGATCTCGGTGACGGTCGTGCCGGCCCTGATTCCGACGTTTCTCAAGGGGAAGCTCAAGAGCGAAGAAGACAACGCCATCGTCCGCAGCTTCATCTATATCTACAAGCCGCTGCTGACGTGGGCCCTGCCGCGGCGAAATCTGGTGATGTGGATGTTCGCCGTGCTCTTGATCCTGGGAGCGGGAATTTTTCCGCTGCAGGCGCTGATCGGGCAGGGGGCCTCGGAGGACGCCTGGCGCACGACGTTTCTGGGCGTCTTCGCTCTCGTCACGTCGCTCACCGTGGCGCTGACGAATGGCAAGCGGGGGCAAGACGTGCTGTACCTGCTGCTGGCCGTCGCGCTGCTGGGACTTGCGGCAGGGTGCTATACCGAGTGGGGGCGCCTCGGTGAAATCATCGCCAGTGTCTCGTCATTCGCCGGCAACGCGTGGCGCTGGCTGTGCCTCACAGGCCTCGTGATTTCACTGATGATTCTGTTTGCTGCCGCGATCGGCACACAGCACGTCATCCTGCGGCAAGGCGTGACGCTGGCCAGCCTCGTGCTGATCGGACTGTGGGCCTACCGTTTCCAGAAGATCGGCGTGACGTTCATGCCGGCCCTTGACGAAGGCACCACGCTCGACATGCCGATCACCGTCCCGCGGGCCAGCGTCACCGAGGCGGCGGACGACCTCAAGGCCCGCGACGCGCTGCTCCGCGGCTTTCCCGAGGTCGAGTCGGTGATCGGCAAGGCGGGCCGTGCCGATACCCCCACCGACCCCGCCCCCCTCGACATGGTCGAGACGTTCGTCAACTTCCGGCCCAAAGAACTCTGGCCGAAGCGCGTTCTGGCGTTCGACGACGCATTTGCCCAGACCAATATCGTGTGGAACTCGCTGGAAGAACGCGGATTCCTGCAGCCAGGCCCCGACCCGAAAGCGCTGCGCGCAGCGAAAGGCGTCGTTGCCGAGAAGGATCGGGCCGCAGCGAAAAAGGTTGTGGAAGCCGACGAGGCACGTAGAAACGCCATGAACGACGCGGCCCAGAAGGCCCTCGAACGGTTCGACGAGATGATGCGCGATTTGGCGCAGCGCCGCTACGCGGAATTCGAGCGCGAGCTGGAATCGACGCTGACCCATTTCGCCGTCACCGAAACCTTTGGCCATCTCCAGCAGTCGGGCGAGCTGCACTGGCCCGATGCCGAATCCGAGGGGGCCGCCTCCGAGCGCCTCTCGGCCCGCTTGACGCCCGAATACGGCCGCTGGCTGGCCCGCAATCCGGCTCTCGAAGACGTCGCCAATCTGGCGCGCCGCGTTGCCGCGGACCTCGCCGAGCAGGGCTTCATCGCCGACGTGGCCGGGGCCCTGCAATTGAAAACATCTCGCAGCGCCGCGGTCGTCCGGCAGTTCGCAGAGGCCCTCGGGGGCGAACGGCAAACGGTCGCCAGCGTGCTTTTGCACGAAATTGAGGAGCGTCGCCTGGCGCTGTGGCGCGATCGCGTCCGCACGATCAACTGGGAACTGTTCGACCAGGGGACCGACGCCTTCAACACATACGCCCTCGAAGAGGTCGCCGCGGCGGCCGGTTCTGCCCACTTGATCGCCGAGAGCGCCGAGGGGGCCCGGCTCGAAGAATACTCCACGGCCATGATCAAGGCCCGTCGCGTCGGCGACGTTCCTGAAAGCGGTTTCGAATCGTTCGTCCCCCTCCGTGAAGAGCGACTGCCGCCGTTCCGCAAGAGCGTCTTCTTCTGGCCCCGCAAGACGGGGCCCAAGGGGGACCTCGTCGATGACGAAATGGGCCGCGTGCTGCAGGTTCCCGGCTGGAGCAACATCTTCACCCAGCCGATCATCAACCGCATCGAAATGCTCTCGACCGGCGTGCGGACCGACATCGGCGTCAAAGTGTTCGGCCCCGACCTGGAGCTGATCGACAAAGTCTGCAAAGACGTCGAGGCGGCGATCAAGCCGATCAACGGAGCCCGCGACGTGATCGCCGCGCCGATCATGGGCAAGGGGTA
>JACQFH010000217.1 GCA_016200145.1 Planctomycetia bacterium
CTTAGCAAGGGGGGGGCAGGGGGGGGCGCACTCCTCGCGCACTGGCACCCGATTTGCGCCCGTCCAAATCCGAAATCCGAAATCCCAATTCCGAAATGCCTCCACGTTGACCGAAGTCATGGTGGCCCTCTTGATTTCCAGCATCGGGCTGGTGGCGGTGGCGACGCTGTTTCCCATGTCGGTCCTGCAATCGGTGCGGGCGGCGCAGGCCACCAGCGCCACCGACGCCCGCCTCAATGCCGAAAGCGCGATCGACCGCTATGAGGACATGATCATTCATCCGCACAGCCGGAATCCGCTCCTCGATTCATTCACGAATCCGGGGAACGCCAACGCCGATCCCAATTGGATCCAAATGCAGACGAATGGTTATAAGAACTTCGTCGTCGATCCATTGGGCTATGCCAGGGTGCAGACACTGGGCTGGACGACCGACAACCGAAATTTGGCCTGCATGAACAAGCCCGAACATTTCTTCGGGAACGACCCCAACAACATGCTTGGAGGCGCCCCGGCCGGCAGGCCCTGGAACAGTTTGACGCGGTATCCACTCTCGTGGCGAACCGAGGCCGCCGCAGATTATCTCGTGACGCTTCCCGATTCGTGGCTGCTCCAGTACGAGACGATTGGCGGCACGCTGGGCCTGGCCGCCAATGGCCCGGCGGGATATACCGAAATCACCCTCCCGAACTTGAGTTACTCTGCGCCGTTGTCTGCCAACCCGCAGACGCCAAGCCTCCCTTCCCCAACCGTGCGCTAATAACGGCACGCTGGATACGACCACCGGCCCCCCGGCGACGACCGAAGATGTGAATGGCAATGGGGTCCTCGACTACCACTACCTGCCCTCCAGCTTCGCTCTGAACACGCTCGGCAAGGTCCGTGTCGAAGTCCAGGAACGCCGTTACACGTGGCTGCTCACCGTCCGGCAGAATGCCACGAACTCGGCGAACGTCGACGTCGTTGTGTTCTTCAAAAGGGCGCTCGAGAACATCGCCACCGACGAAATGCTGCATGATGCGCGGTTCACGATGGGAAGCACAAAAGTGAATGTGACCTATCTCACAGGAAATAACCCGACCACCGGTCTGCCGTACAAACCCTACATGCGCCGCGGCAGTTACGTGCTCGATGCCAACAACGCATTCTGGTACCGGATCAACAGCGTGACGGACGACAATGCCGGGAACGCGGTGCTGACTCTGGAAGTGCCGGCAAACGCAACGAATTACTCCCAGAGTCCGCTGGCGCCGCCGAAAGCCATTTTCCCCCGCGCGGTCGTCGACGTGTACCCGATCGGGTCGAAGTCGTATCAGTCGTATCAGTAAGAAGGGCGAAGAGTCAAAGAGTTGAAGAGTCAAAGTGAAATGCGGGCGGCCGATTGCAGCGAAAGTGACGCGATGACAATGAAAACTCAATCTTCTCGGAATTCGGAGTTCGGAATTCGGAGTTCGGAATTACGCGCTGGCGCGTTCTCGATGCTCCGCTTGCCATTCCGCACTCCGAATTCCGCACTCCGCACTCCGCGCAGCGGCTTCACTTTGGTCGAAATGCTGATCGCTGTGGGTCTCGTTGTGCTGATGATGACGCTGTTCGCAACAATTTTTCAGATCGCGACCGGCGCGATGTCGACGCAGAAGGGACTCGCCGAGAACGACCAGCGCGTGCGTCTGGTGCTGACGCGATTACGGAATGATCTGAACGGCACGCGAAATGATTCGAGCGACCGGAACAAGCCATACCGGACGTTCCTGAATCTCGTTCCGTGGGGGCCGGACGAGTCTTACTCGAACAGCGTCGATCGGTACGGCTACTTCTATATTTCGGAAAACAACCCGGACGACGACACCGACGACGTGCTCGGGCTGACGATTCAGTTTCCGCAAGGATCTCCAGATCGCTTTTTCGGCCGCGCTGCCGTCCTGCTGCCGAACGCGGGAAATGATTACGGTTCTGGAACGGCCTACTCGGGACCGTATCCGCAGACCGGCAATGCGACGATTGACCCGTCGACGGCCCCGGCCGGCCCCTACTGGCGCAACCAGCCCGACTTCGACGACGTGCTCGGCGTCCCAAACCAAGTGGGGGATTCCGAGGCGGCCGAGGTCTGTTATTTCCTGCGTCGCGGGAATCTGTATCGCCGCGTCTTGCTGATCCGCAATCCGAACGGGATCACGCCGACTCCGAAGGATGGGACGCCAACCGACACGCTCGCCGCAGATCTGAGCCTCTTGACGTATACCGGTGCGACAGGAGGCCCGATCCGTGGCTTTTGGAATGACTTCGATTATAGCGCGTTCAACGATCCAAACACTGGAGGTCTCCGATTTCACGGCGGCAGCGGTACAAACACGAATGCACTTGCGGTCGATCTTGGAGGCGCTGCTGGCCAGAATCCATACTGCCTTGCCAATCCGGCGTATCGGTTCGGATTCGACTGTTCGTTGACCGGCGGCAACCCGAGCGCGACGTACGGCCTGCCGCGGGAATGGATCTTCGACTCTACCCCACAGGCATGGTTCATCGGCCGGTTCACGCACGGCGAAACGTCTGACTTCAATTTCGGCTATCCGGGAACGCTCTCGGGAACCGGCGGCAATCCGATGAGCAACGCGACGACTCTTAGTTATTCGACGACGACAGGGCAGGTCGGTTACGGCGGAACGGCCTATAGCGGCCCACGAGCCAGCGAAGATATCCTGATGACCAACGTGCTCAAATTCGACATCAAGATTTTCGATCCGGCGGCGTCGATGGGGCCAGACAACGCGCCAGGTGTCGCCAATGTTGACGACGACGGAGACGGCAATACGGACATTCTGCCAAATGGCCAGTATGACCTGAAGGAACTCGGATGGCCCGGTTCGGATGACGGCGATTTCGTCGACGTTGGACACATGGGCCTGACAGGTTTTTACAATGCCTATCCGAATGCGGCGACGGGCAGAACCGCCGGTCCGCGAAACGTTCCGATCACGATGAAATACAAGTTCATGACGTTTCCAGCCACGCCGCTTGACTTTGCGAATGCGCAGGCCAATCCTGCGACATCGCAGTACCGCTATCCGAACGACTACTACAATCCGGGTTACGTCGCGGGAGCGAACCCGCCGACAACAGCGACGTGGGCGAATCGGTACGACACGTGGCACCCGAAGCTTGACTTTGATTACGACTTACCAAATCACAAAAGCGATCCGCCACCGTACCGGCCCTTTGACCTTGGGCCCGATGGTAAGCCGGGATTTCCCGGCGACGATGATAACGACGGCAATGTGGACTTCATGCCGAATGGAGACATCGACATCAAGGAACTCGGCTGGCCCGGCTCCGACGACCGACCGATTCCTCTCTCCGCCATCCAGATCAAAATCACATTCTTCGACCCTGCCAGCCAGCAGGTGCGCGAAGTGACGCTCGTTCAATCTTTGCTCTATACCCCCTGAGAGACACTGCAACTTGCTCCCGAAAACCAGGTCGCGGGCCACGTGGCTTTTGGCTTTCCCCGGAGACTCGTCCATGAAACGGAACATGAATTACAAAACATTCCGAACTCTGAATTCCGAATTCCGAATTCATCGCACGGGCACATCGGGTCTCCAGTCGCCGTTCATCCGCCCCCCCCAGCCCCGCCTTGCTAAGGGGGGGAGGCAGCGCGGCTCGGTCCTGATCGTCGTCATCGGCCTGTTGCTGCTGCTGATGCTGATCGGCCTCACGTTTTTCACGTTTGCCACGCAGGAGTATTCTGCTTCGCAGTATTACGCCGAGTCGTACAAAAAGTTCGAAGATGCTCCCAACAGCGACATTCTGTTCGACTGGGCGCTCGAGCAACTGATCATCGGTCCGCACGACGACAACACCCAGAGCTGCCTCTGGCCCGGCCGGCACAGCATGGTTCCCAACATGCTCGGCATGTTTAAGGCCAATCCCGGCGACTATCCGCCTGATCCAAGTAATCCAGGCAAATATCTGAAGCTCTTCTATCCCCTGGTGCCGGCCGACCGGCATCCCAACAACGGGACCGGAATCCACATCGTCAGCGGACGAAACTCGAGCGGGGTGACGACCGGCGCTCCCGTGGTGGACCAGAATTTCAATGGCATCGATGACTCGCTGGAAGTGAATCCGGTCAACGACAGCCGTCTGATGATGAATCTCAATTTCTCGGCTGCCGCGCAATTGTCGGCGATGGGAATGGGCGCCGCCAGCAGCACCCGCCAGGCGCTCGCCAATACTTTTCCGTCGATCGACGTCGGTTACACGTATCCCGACATCAACAACATGTTCCTGGCGCACGTCAGCGTCGAGCCGTCGACCGGCAACGTCGTCGTGATCCCGTCGTTCTTTCGCCCGGGCCTGATGCGCGACGACACCGGCGCGCCGCTCTTGCAATGGCACGTCGACAACAGCGGTAACGCGGTCACAGATACAACTACGCGCTCCCTCCAGGCCCACCCGGGGCATCTGGCGCTGCGCTGGGATGGCGACGTCGGCACCAATGTCCCCTACAGCATGGGCACGCGGCGATTCCTGTCGTCGGCGATCGTTGCCGGATCGACGAATCCCGTCACCGGCCAGGTCAATTCCCGGACAATTCAGTATTTCGGTTATCCCGGGCAGCCTTTCTACGGCACGCTCGATGGCAGCGGTAATCCCCTGGCCCGGATGGGCGTCTACACCGACCCGACGCTGCCCGGCAACTTGGATTACCCTGTTAAGAACCGCGACAGCAATCTGCCCGACGGCAACTGGCACGACCTGGGCTATCCGGTGACGACTTTGTCGGATGGGCGGAAACTCGTGCCACTGTTTTCATATCTCGTCTTCGATGCCGACAGCCTGATCAACCAGAATACCTCCGGGAACACGTCGTGGCTGGCGTCGCTCCAGCGGCCGCTGTACGGCAACGCGCCCGGCGGCAGCGCCGTTCCCAACGCGTCGATCTCGCACTCCAACCTCGGCACGTCGCGCTCCGAGATCAACCCGATCTGGGCGCTCATAGCCAATCCCCGCAGCACGACCTACCTGCAGTATCCCAATACGGCGGCGAACGGCCCCAACGACGTCTTCCAGACATATCGTGGCGTATTCGGCCTGTCGAACCTCAATCCGAGCACGGCGAACGGTTACGACATCGACCGGATCGAAGCGGCCAATATGGACATGTTGTTCATGCTCTGGGGCCGGCCCGACTTCAATGTCACGCTGAATGGCTCCGGGAAAGAGCTGTTCGCCGTCAAGAATCTGACGCCCGGCCTGTGGGGTGAAGTCGGCTACCTGCTCAGCGGACTGTCGACCGGCAGCTACGGCAATTCGCCTCCCACAAATCTCAACTTGTTTCCCAAGCCAGGCATTCCCAATTACGACGACAACGGCAATCTGCTGTTCGGGTTGACCGATGCGGCGTACATGTTCAACGGCAACATGATTGGTGGCGACCCCGCCGTGTACCAGATTCCGTTGCCGCTCCTGTCGCCGCTCGGTTCGACCAATCTGCTGTACCCGCAGATTCCGGGGTACGCGGGACCGCTCAGTTCCCCGGCGACGGTCCTGCCATTCGCCCAGCCCCTCGATTTCACCGGCGCCGGCCAGTGGCTGATCACCGGCAGCACGCACGGCATGCGTGCCGCGCTGGCCCAGCCCACCACCTCGCCCGCCACCTACCCGCAATATAACGGCTACCAGGGATCGTCGCCGAACTATATTCCGTACCAGTCGGCGTTCGGCGGAATTCTGGCGCTCAATTCGAAGGTTTCGGGTGTGATCGACGAAGCCGACGAGAAGATTACCGATCCGTCGTTCACCAACACGTCGGACCATTATTTCGCCACTGAAGAAACGGCCGCATTGCAGCTCGACCAGAACGATTATCTGACGGCGCTCGGCCAGTCGCGGTTGCGCAAGCTGCTGGGATTTAATCTGGATGGCAACCTGCAGGCCCAGTTGATCCGCCGGCACTTCACGACCGAAAGCGCCGACCGTCGCCAGCACGGGTTCGGTGCAACAATCTCCCCCAACACCGTCAATGGGTCCGGCTACGCTTCAAACAACCTGTCCGGCGACCGGTTCTGGGAATATGCGCGCGGCAATTGGGACGGCACCAGCCCTGCCGGCGGCCCCTATCTGCAATTCCCCCCGATGGTGCTTTCGAGCTCGACAACATCATTTGTCCCGTTCAACATGGATGGGCGCATTCCGGATCAGGTCAACAATCCCGGCCTGAGTAACCCCCTCAACACGGGGGCTGCCGGCGAGCCGTTTCGCATGGAGCTGGCCGCCCTCATCGGCGCCAAGCTCAACGATCCGGTCACGTTCGTCAATGGCAGCGGCACGAAGTTCACTCCTGCGCCGTATCAGTACCGGTCGAGCCAGGCCCCTTCCACGCCGTGGCATCAGCAGGCGCGGCTCAACATCAACCGCTTCCTGACGGCGGCCAACCCGGCCTCGGCCTTCGGCAGCTCGGGGCAGCAGAATCAGCAGAATCCACTGCGCTATCGCGAGCTGACGCCCCACCCCACGACGGCTCAATGGGCGAGCTACGCCAGCCCGAGCACGGCGATCACGGGTTCGGTGAACGGCTCGTTCGTCGCCGATGTTCCCCTCTTCGCGACGCGCCCCGACGTTCAGGAGTTCTGGGCCCGCCGCGATCGCCAGCAGATGGCCCGCGACATTTACGTCATGCTGTATATGTTCGGGGGCGGCCTGGCCGCCGAAGACGCGAACGGCAACGGAACGCTCGATTCCGGTGAAGACATCAATGGCAACGGGGTTCTCGATTATTACGTCCAGAATTTCGCGACAGTTAAGAATCAGCCCGTCTCGGCCGCCAATCTGGTCCGGCCGCTGTACGAGGACTGGCAGCTTTATGAGATGGCGCAGTTCGCCGTCAATGTCGTCGATTCGCTCGACCGCGACAACGTGATCACCGTGTTCGAGTTCGACATGGACCTGCAGGACGGCTGGAACCTCGACGACAATCCGTATGGACTGGCCTCGACGCAGGAAGTGCGCACGTCGTTCCCGAACGCTTCCGGCGCGACCGATTTCTGGAAGACGGGGGACCGCGGCGTCGTGTATGGCGTCGAAGCACAGCAGCTCGCGTTCAGTGAAGCGCTGGTCGTTGTCGCCCCGTACGTGAAAACCGATCCGAACGGTACGCCTGCGAATACGACTCCCATCGATCACCCGGCCACCGCCTGGAACGATTCGATCCGCGATCGCACGTTCACGTACCTCGAACTGTATAACGTGAGCCCCTACCCTGTGTCTCTGGCCAGCGCCAACTGGCAGATCATGGTTCTCAACCCGGTCGATCCGGACGCCTATCTTTCGATCAATCCGGCGACGAGCACCGCCTGGAGCCTGTTGACGCTGACGAGCGGCGGTGTCGGCGCCGGCCAGTCGTACACGATCGGCTCATACACCTACGACTCGGCGGATGCGGCCACCAGCGGATTTGCCAATCCGGTGAGCCGGTTGGTCGTTGACCCGAACTGGACGAGCGCGGTGACGAATCCGGATGCCGCCTTCCTGACGCCGGCCCTGTCTCAGATCGTGCCGGGGTACAATACGAATGCGTCGGCATTTCCCAGCCTCGATCTCGACCTCGTATTCAGCTACGGGGGCAGCGCGTACACTCTGACCGATGGCGGCTACAATCCGATTTCGACTCAAGGGGGGTTCCTCGATATGGCATCGCCCACATCGACGACGGCGCCCGCGTCGCTGGCCAGCGTGGCCGCCGGGGTGTTCGCCCCCAATTATCAGACGACGTTTCTCCTGCGGCGGCGATTGAACCCTGATCGACCGGCCCCCACGATTTCCGTCGGCAGTTCCACGAGCGCGGACGAAGCCGACAATCCCTGGGTCGAAGTTGACCGGATCAATTACTGGAACCAGATCCCCCCCAGCGATCCGAGCGGGGGGCCGCCGGCCTCGAATCCGCCGGGCGCTTTCTACAACTTGCGTTCCACGTCGGATTCGCAGCTCGGCGGCGCGGCCAATGCCGGTGCGTTCGACATTCAGCCCAAGCTGGCACGCCTGCAAAGCCGTGAACGACGGCAGGCCCTTGACGGATTTGAAGGCAGTACGGCAGGGGGCGCCGGCAGCACGACCAATCCGCCAGTCGTGGCGCCGCCAGGACCCACCGTCCCGAATGGAGGCACTTCGTCCGCGGCGTTTACGCTGGCCGGCGCCAGTCGCGTCTACTTCAACGGGAACGGCGTCCCGCTGGGAGGCAGCGGCGCAGTGACGGCCCACTACAACACGGTGGGAAGCGCGAATTTCTACACCACGACGGGTCTGTCGGGGATCTTCACACTCTGGCAGCCGCATTTTGATCGCGACTTCGCGTCGGTGATGGAGCTCCTCAGTATTCCGCTGTATGGTCCTTCGAGCGTCACGCAGAATCTTGCTCCGCACGGTATTCCTGCGCTCAACACGCTGGCCACCGAGTCGCCTTCGCCGGCGACGGCGGGAAGTCTGTACATGCCCCTGGTGGCGCAGGCCAAGTTCCTGCGGCCGCAGTATCCGGCCAATACGCTGCCGACGCCGCTCCCCGCGCCTCCGTTGCCGATTCCGCCGTATCCGAAATATGACAATCGCTGGCACCGCGTTCTCGAATTGCTCGAAGTTCCGCCGCGCGAGAACCTGCAGGTCGAAACCACGCTGCTCAAGCAGTACCCGTGGCTCTTCCCGCAGGCCCTGCAGCGGACGCCGGGCAAGATGAACCTGAACACTCTGCGGCACGGCGAAAACCTGTTCGCACTGCTCGACGACCCGATGACGTTCGACGTCACTTCGCACGCGCTGTTCGGGACGTCCCTGCTTGACGGCACGTATACAGACGCCTTTTCGTCCAACGACGCGCTGGAATCAGGCTCGCGCAACTGGTGGCAGCAACTGCTCTATGCGCGGGACGGGTTAGACCCTTCGAGCGGACTGTATTTGCCGGGAACGCCGTCGTCGCGGCCGTTCCGCAATTTGAGTCAATTCGACTCGGCCGCCGAGAACGACACGATCTTCAGGCGCAACAGCTTCGATGACACGCTCCTGAGGACGTTGCCGATGGACGTATCGAGCGCGACAACCCTGGGGCTGGAGAAGCGCGGCCTGTTCGAAGCCCGGACGAAGTCTGATCTGGTGAATTCGTCGGCGGGCGCCGGCAACAGCGTCGATTACTACACCCGGCAGCGGCTGCTCTCAAAAATCGCCGGAAATACCACGCCGCGCAGCAACGTCTTTCTGGTGTGGGTGACGGTCGGGTTCTTCGAAGCCTACGAGCTCGTTCCGGAAGATGCTCCCGGCACGAACGGCTCTGTCAACGGGAGAGGCCCGGTCATCCAGATCGGCGCCAAGGCGAGCGACCAGCCTGACCATCGCGGGTTCTTCGTCGTCGACCGCACCCTGCTCGAAGACGCCTGGATCCCGCTGCAGCTCGACATTAATAACAACCCCGTGGCCGGCACGGGCATCTACGACTTCAACAAGTTCGTCCGGTATCGAAAAACACTGCAATAATCTCGGAGTTCGGAACGACGGTTTATCGTGGTTCGCGTTTCATCAGAATGTGTTGATTTTGTGAATTTTCCAGTTCCGAACTCCGACTTTCGAGCTCCGAATTTCTCCCTGTTCCTCTTCCTTTTTCCACCTGTGCCTGGGCATAATGGAGGGTGACTGGTCATCATGCTAACCGGACCGTAATCGTCGCGTTTTTGTTTTGTGGTGCAGGCGTCCCGCCTGCATCGGACGTAAAACGTGCGTAGACGGCAGGCCAGACGCCTGCACCACAATCGACATGTCCGCGGGCCGAGATCGCGGCGTCGCCATCCAGAATACAAGGGAACAGTTCTTTTTCACCGGAGCAGATCCAATGACAAACCGCATTCTTCGCAAACGTGCCGTGCCGAGCCGGTCGGGGTTCACCCTGATCGAGCTCCTGGTGGTGATTTCGATCATCGCCGTTCTGATGTCGCTGATTCTTCCGGCCGTGCAGAGCGCCCGCGAAGCGGGCCGCCGGACGCAGTGCCTGAACAACATCCGCAACGTGGCGCTGGCCCTGCAGAACTCGTCGTCCAGCCGCGCCGGCGGGCTCCCCTACCTCGACGAAGGGGGCTACAACTGGCCGGTGAGCCTGCTGTCGTATCTCGACCGCGGCGACATCACGGGGAGCGCGAACCCCGCCCAGTACTACAACAACGTTTCCATCGCCGTCTTTCAGTGCCCGAACGACATCAATAATTTCCAGTCGGTGACGGGCCTGAGCTATGCCGTCAACTGCGGTTACGGGAATTTCCCGGTCCCGTCCGGGAGTTACCTGGCGACCGAAGCGGACGCCAACAGCAGCGGCGCCCCATACACGCCGCCGGGCGGACCGGCGTTCCACAGCGGTTATGACCTCGCGTGGCCGACGACGGTCAGCGCGGTTGCCGACACGGCCCGCGACCTGGGCGTCTTCTGGCGCGACCTGCGGCCGATTCAAGGCTACAACGGAGACGCCTTCCGCATGACGCTCGACCGGATTTCGCTGCGCGACGGTCTCGGGCAGACGCTGATGCTGGTGGAGAACCACAACGCGAGGAACTGGGGTAAAGGTGTGAGCGGCGGGACAACTGACACGCAGTTTTTCTACACGTATCCGAACATTACCGCCAGCAGCTTGAATTCAAGCAGTGTGCTTGACACGGGAATCGTGGTCTATGCCTTGCCCCCGGTAACGGCCAGCGGCGATCTCATCTTCTGGACCACGGCCCAGACGTTCGGCGACACGATTCCGCTCGGCATCTCCGGAACATACAGTTCCGACCCGGTGTCGCGCATCAACCGCAACAAGGGCACGGCGCAGGGGCGCTCGCCTTTCCCCAGCTCGACGCACCCCGGTATCGTGACGGCTGCCTTCTGCGACGGCCGCGTCCGCACGCTGAACGAGCAGATGAACTTCACGATCTACGCCAAGCTGATCTCGTCCGGCGGCTCGCGCCAGGGCCAGGCAGCCGTTGGCGACGGTTCTTACTAGCGGCGGTTCGCGTTCCGTAAACTTTCGAGCCCCGGCCTTCACTCCTGAAGGCCGGGGTTTTTTGTAGGTCAGGCTTTCCAGCCTGACAGCGCTGGACTCTCGCCGAAACGTTATTGCCTGCAAGCCACCGGCATTTGCTGCGAGCGAAACTGCGCCGTCGATGTCATTGGTGAGATATGACCACGAATGAAGTAGCCCGACGCGTAAGCGAGGGAGTGATATCGCCTCCCCTCGCTGACGCGTCGGGCTACCTTCGCAGGGTGGAACGCCTGACCTGCAGCGTTGAGATCGGCTCGCCGCTGCTTTGCCTTGCGATCGCCGTCTGCGCAGGCGAAAATAGCGCGCAACGACAGAGCTTGGCACGCGGGAAACTCTTCCGAAAGGGATGGCGATGGCCGGCAAGTTTTTCGAGCCGTACATTCCTGATGCCGCCGACCCGTTCGATGCCCGCAAGGCGGCGCACCTCTTGAGGCGGGCCGGGTTTGGCGCTCCGCCGGCGGAAATCGCCGCCGCCGTCACGAAGGGGCTCGACGAGACGATCGACGACCTGTTCGCCGCGGCTGAAGACGAAGAGCAGGAATTCGAGCGGACGTTCAACCAGATCGGCGGCCGGTTCGTGAACGCGGGCGACACGGGCGTCTGCCAGGCGTGGTGGATCTACCGGATGATGACCACGCGCGTCCCGCTGCGCGAAAAGCTGGCCCTGTTCTGGCACGGGCATTTTGCCACCGGCATTCAAAAAGTGGGCGACACGCAGCTCATGCTGCAGCAGATCGACACATTTCGCAAGCTGGGGTTCGGCAGTCTGCGCGAGCTCGTGCTGGCGGTCGCCCGCGATCCCGCTATGATCGTCTGGCTCGACGGCGAATCGAACGTCAAAGAGCACCCCAACGAGAATTTCGCCCGCGAGCTGATGGAACTGTTCACCTGCGGGATCGGCAGTTACACCGAGCACGACGTACACGAAGCGGCCCGCGCCTTCACCGGCTGGCATCGCAGCGGTTCGCAGTTCGCCTTCGTGCCTGATGTTCACGACACGGGCACCAAAACACTTCTCGGGCGGCGCGGAAAATTTGGCGGCGAGGACGTCATCGACCTGCTCATGGAGCATCCGGCGACCGCGAAATTCCTGGCCCGCAAGCTGCTGCGGTTCTTCGCCGCCCCCGATCCAGCCGCCGACGTGCTGGCCGAGGCGGCCGAGCTGTACGACCGCACGCAGCTCAACACGCGCCTGTTTCTGCGGGAGCTGTTCCACTCGCGGTATTTCTTTTCAGAGGCCTGCCGCCGCTCGCGGATTGCCAGCCCCGCCGAATTCGTGATCGGCATCGCCCGCACGCTCAACCTGCGGCAGCCGGCGCTCGATCTGGTGGGGCAGATCAACCCCATGGGGCAAGAGCTGCTCGCGCCGCCGAACGTCAAGGGGTGGGATGGCGAAGAAAAGTGGATTAACTCCACCACTCTCGCCGCCCGTATGACGTACGCGCGGTCGATCCCCGATATGAACGCCAGCGACAACCGGTTCAATCCGCACTTTCCGGCGGAAGAGCTCGTCGCCGCCGACAATAAGTCTCCCGCCGACATCGTCGAAAAGCTCGTCCAGGCGCTGTTCCAGGGGGAAGTTTCAAATGAGAACCGGCTCGAGTTCGAAAAATTCCTGCTGGCCGGCGACGAAGGCCCGCAACCCGAGTCGTTCCGCGACGACGACGGGTTCCGTGCCATGAAAGTCCGCCAGCTCGTCGGCGTGATGATCGCTCTGCCGGAGTTTCAAGCGTATTGAAAGAAGTGCGGAGTTCGGAGTGCAATAACTCTCGTTCCCAGGCTCTGCCTGGGAACGCACTGCCGTGCAGGCTCTGCCTGCTGTAGCGGAGAATTCAATGCCTCGCACACGCTATCAGATATTCGAAAAAACCTACCCCTATTTCATGACCAGCACGGTAGTCGCCTGGCTGCCGGTTTTCGTGCGACCAGAATTCGTAGAGATTCTTTTTGACTCGTGGCGATTCCTGCAACAGGAACGCGACATCAGGATTTTCGGTTACGTCGTCATGGAGAATCACATTCATTGGATCGCGTCCGCGAAGGATTCTGCGGAAGATTTGTCGGAGCAGGTCGGGCGCTTCAAGTCGTACACCGCACGACGGATCATCGATGAATTGGATCGCCGCGCGTTCAAGACGCTCCTGGATGAGCTGCAATTCTTCAAGTTACGGCACAAGATCGACCAGAAGTACCAGGTTTGGCAGGAAGGGAGCCACCCGCAGCAGATTCAGGATGATGAGATGATGCAGCAGAAGCTCGAGTACATGCACCAGAACCCACGTCGGCGCGGATACGTCGATGATCCGATACATTGGCGGTATTCAAGCGCCAGGAACTATGCAGGGATGCAGGGGCTGCTGGAGGTGGAGACGGACTGGCGGTAGCGCCGTTACAGCAGGCAGAGCCTGACGGGCAGTGCGGTCCCAGGCAGAGCCTGGGACCGAGGGAAAGAAGTCGAAGAGTTGAAGAGGTGGAAAAGAGTCCCGATTCTCGTTCCCAGGCTCTGCCTGGGACCGAGGGAAGCAGGACAACACCAACGAGATCTGGAGACCCGCTCATGTCCACGCGCCGTGAATTTCTGCAGGTGGCCGGGCTGTCGTTTGTGTCGCTGGGCGCCGCGAAGTCGCGCTTGTTCGCCGCCGCGGCGGAAGAATCGGCGGCGGCCGCGCTCAGCGACAAAGTGCTTGTCGTGATCGAGCTCTCGGGCGGAAACGACGGGCTCAACACCGTCGTCCCGTTCGAGAACGACCTGTATTACAAAAACCGCCGCACGCTGGGCCTGCCCAAAGGCGACCTGCACAAGCTGGCCGACGGCGTCGCGCTGCATCCCTCGACAGGGCTGCTTGCCGAGCTGTTCAAAGAAGGGCGGCTCGCCGTCGTGCAGGGAGTCGGCTATCCCCAGCCCGACCGGTCGCACTTTCGGTCGATGGAAATCTGGCACACGGCCAGCATCGACAAGCTTCCGCCGCCGACGGGCTGGCTGGGACGCTGCGTCGACCAGCTCCCCGCCAGCTCCGCGGCCGATGCGTTGCCCGGCCTGGCATTCACCAGCAGTCTGCCGCAGGCCTGCCAGGCGGATCAGGCGGTCATTCCCGTTGTCGGCGAACTTGATGCCTTCGCCGGCGCCGAACAGCCGGAACAAAAAGAAATCGCCCTCCGCCGCAAACTGAGCACAGCTTCGGGCAAGGCCAGA
>JACQFH010000218.1 GCA_016200145.1 Planctomycetia bacterium
AGCCGGTCGACCGCGTCTTTGTACGAGTAATCGACTTCCAGCACCTTCTGGAATTCGTCCTCGGCCCCTTTCAGATTTTTCAGTTCCTGGTACACGACGCCCGCGGAATAGTGCAGCTCTTTGTACAGGTCGGGCTTGTCTTCGTGCTTGACCTCGGGAAACGCCGCTTCGAACTGGCGAATCCCGAGCTGCATCTTGGCGTCATAACAGAAGCATTTCCCGAGCTTGACGAGCGCTTCCCCCTTCATGCGCGGGTCGCCGCGCGCCTGCTGGAACAGGGGAATTGCCAGTTGCCATTTCTTGACTTTCATGTACCGCGACGCGAGTTCGAATTTCAGGCGCATATCGTTGGGATACCGTTCGACGCGCGCGGCATAGATTTCGATTTCACGCTGCAACAGCTCGTTCCCCAGCTCGACGGCCCGTTGCTTGAGCAAGGCATCGCCCGGCGAAGCGCGGAGCTGCTCTTTAGAAATCTCGTGCGTCTTCTTCATCAGTTCGAGCTGCACGTCTTCGAGCTGTTCGCGGATGCTGATATCGCCGCCCGACACCTCGAGCGCTTTCTGCAGCGGCTCTTCGGCCTTCTCGAACGGCCCTTCGCGGCGATAGTAATCGGCGAGCTTGATGTAGTTGTCTTTGTTCGCCGGCTCTTTGCGGATCTGGCGTTGCAGATCAGCCTCGACCGACTGCCCCGGGCCGTCGGTCCCCTGCCCTTGCTTGAGCCGCTTGGCGATCTCGTGGGGCGCCATCACCCCCTTGGTGCTGTCGGCCCCTTCATACCCGCCGCGATCGAGCACCGATTTGGCGCTCAGCGCCGTAATCTTGCCCCGCGCTTCGCCGCTGTTCGCATCGACCTTCAGGATCCGCTGCCAGCACCCGACGGCCCGCTGGTACTCGCCGCGCTCTTCCAGAATGCTGGCGAGCGACTTGTTCACCGCCACATTGGTCCCGTCGACCTTCAGCGATTCTTCGTAGGCGAAAATCGCGCATTCCTGGTACCCGAGCTCGAGGCACGCGTCGCCGACGTCGGCCCCCAATTGCGGGTCCCAGGGATTCACGGCCAGTCCCTCTTCCGCCGCCTGATCGACTCCGGTCCAGTCCTTGCTCATCCGGCATTTTTTGATTTTGGTTCTCGGGCCCACCAGCTTCATGCCGGACATCTTTGCGCCGCTGCCGTTGTTGTCGTATTTCTTGTATTCCGTGAACCGCAGCGACTGCCGATACATCAGGTTGTCGGGCACCAGCTTGACGCTGGTTCCATACATCTGGATGGCGTAATCCCAGTTCTCTTTGGGAACCGCTTCATTGCCGCGCACCCAGCAGGCGCTGGCCATCTTGATTTTTTCCGGTGAGGGAGGTGTCGGGGGCGTGCTCATAAGGTTCGCGATCGAGACCTGCTTGTTACGATATAAACGCCAGTCTACCATAAAATTTATGGCAGCGAAATTGGGACGGTCAAGATGAAGCCGGGGAAGGTTTATCTCGTGGGGGCCGGTCCCGGCGACCCGGGGCTGATTACCGTGCGGGGCCTGCACTGCCTGGCGCAGGCCGATCTCGTGCTCTACGACGGCCTTGTCAATCCGCTGCTGCTGGCGCACACACACGCGCACGCCGAGCGAACCAATCGCTGCAAAAGCCCCGGCGGGGCCTCTCTGAATCAGCACGAGATCAACGAGCGCCTGATTTCCGCCGCCCGCGAGGGCAAAACGGTTGTGCGCCTGAAAGGGGGAGACCCGTTCGTTTTTGGCCGCGGTGGAGAAGAGGCCGCTGCTCTCGCCGGTGCTGAAATTCCGTTCGAGGTCGTTCCGGGAGTGACGGCGGCCGTCGCCGCCAGCGCCTATGCCGGCATCTCACTGACTCACCGCGACCAGGCCTCGGCCGTCGCCTTTGTCACCGGGCACGAAGACCCGCACAAGGCCGGCTCGCTGCTCGACTACGGCGTTCTGGCCGTGTTTCCCGGCACGCTCGTGTTTTACATGGGCTTGCACCGGTTGCCAGCGATTGCCGCGGCACTGATTGCCGCAGGAAAGCCGGAAGACACGCCGGCCGCCGTCATCAGCCGGGGGACGACCCCCGCACAAAAAACGGCGACCGGGACGCTCGCCGAGTTGCCGCGCCTCGCCGCCGATGCGGGTCTGCATGCCCCGTCGATGATCATCATCGGCGACTGTATCCGGCAGCGCGATACGATCGGCTGGTTCGAGAAAAAGCCGCTGTTCGGCCAACGCGTGCTGATCGCACGGCCCCTCGCGCAATCAAGCAGCGTCGTTTCACGGCTGCTCGAACTGGGAGCACAGCCCGTCGTGGCCCCGGTCATCGAAATCCTGCCGCCGCTCGAGTGGAGCACCGTCGACCCGGTTCTCGCCCGGCTGCGCGAATATGACTGGATTGCATTCACGAGCGTCAATGGCGTCAGGTTTCTGTTCGACCGACTGTGGGAGACCGGCGGCGATGCGCGGCGGCTGGGCAGGGCGAAACTGGCCGCGATCGGTGACGGGACGGCCCAGGCTCTGGCGGAAATTCGTTTGCAGGCAGACCTCATCCCTGAGTCATTTCGAGCCGAAGCACTCGCGGCGGCGCTCGCGCCGCAAGTCGCCGGAAAGCGCGTCCTGTGGGCGCGGGCCAGCCGCGGGCGGGATGTTCTGCCCGCACAGCTTCGCGCCGCCGGGGCGCAGCTCGACGAAATAGTCGTGTACCGCCACATCGACGTCGATCATTTCGAGCCTGAGACAGCCGCCGCACTGGAAGCTGGAGAAGTCGACTGGATCTGCCTCAGCAGCCCCTCGATCGCCCGGTCGGTCAACCGGCTGCTGACTCCCGCGGCCCGCGCGCGGCTCGGATCCCCGATCCGCATTGCCAGCATCAGCCCCGTCACAACCGCCGCCGCGCGCGAATGTGGCCTTCCCATCGACGCCGAGGCGAGCATCTACACGTGGGACGGCCTTTTGGATGCACTGATGTCAAATGCTTCCGCCCCACGTGCGTTGTGACCCATCCTCCAATCACGCGGGCGGCGGCCGGATAGTTCTCGAGTACGACCCAGATACGAGCCCACGGATGGCGTGGCAACCCCACGAATGTTTTATGTATCCGGTTCTGCGCGTCCTTATCCGTGGGATTGCCACGCTATCCGTGGGAAAATCCTCTCGCCAGCCGTAGACTGAACCGTTGAGTCCTTTGACCTGAGTCCCAGAACTTCCGCCCGGCAAAGTCGGCACATGGGCGACAAACACGCAGAATCGGCGTGGGCCATAGGCGCCAAGATCGCTGTCGTGATCCCGGCTGTCTATCTGGCGTCGTTTGCAGTGTGTCTCGGCCTGGATTGGCGGCTTCTTTCCGCGACGACGGAAAGTTGGCTGGAGACGATCTACAGTCCGTTCTTGTGGGTGGGAACTCAGATCAGGAAGCACCCCGGGCTTTCAGTCATCGCTCTGTCGGTCATTGTTGCCGCAGTCTGCGTGCGGCTGGCAATTCAGTTCCTCCGCCGCCGCGAGGAGCGGGCGCAACTGGCTGGCAGGCCGCCGCGCGCCCGGTTGTGGATTCCTGTCTCGGTGCGCCTGTTCGTCGCCGTACTGGCGCTGGCCGGTCTGGGCCGCGCTTTCGGCTTCGGGCTGCACGCGTATCGGCAGCAGGCGGCCATCCGCGAAGTGGATCGCCTCGGCGGGAAAACCTTAAGCGTCAACCGCGCGCCAAGCTGGTTAAAGAAATGGCTCAGCGAAGGCGAACTGCGCGTGTTCGACGAGATACAGGGCGTTCACTTTCAAGACCGTCGAAATCCACCGATTGATGATGCCGGTCTGGCGGGCCTCACTAAGAGGCTCGGCCGGCTGAAGTCCGTGACGTATGTCACTCTTGATGCATCCCGGCTGACCGGCGCCGGAATTCAGTGCCTCGCGGAAATTGGCAACGTGGAAAGAGTGTATCTTTCTCAAATTGGCGCTAGACCGACCGCGCCGGGCTTCGATTTTTATCGCCCGGCAGAACTGTCGGTTGATCTCTATAAAGATCGCTTTTCGGATGCCGACCTCGCGCGCATACAATCGTTTCAGAAGCTCAAGTATCTGTGGATCGGCCCGTCGGATGTCACTGATGCCGGTTTGGCTCACCTGGAAAACATCGTCGGGCTCGAAGGATTGTTCATCCACGATTCGAAGGTGACAGGCCAAGGCTTGTTGGCGTTGAGCCGACTACCCCGCCTGGAGATGCTCCGTTACAGCGGGACCCGAGTTGGCGACTCTGGATTGGAGAGCTTGGCAGATCTGACACGGCTGGCCCATCTGGACTTGTCCGGGACCAGCATCAGCGACGCGGGCCTTTCGAAATTAATAGGACTGCATGCACTGCAGGACCTGTGCCTGAGAGACACGGGCGTCACGGAGCGCGGCCTGGCAGAATTGATCGAACTGCCGCGGCTGAGATCGATCACCGCATTGAGATCGCAAGTCACTGATTCCGGAGTTGCAGCCCTCCAGCACCTGCGCCATGGGCTCCGGATTCAGAAGTGAGTAAGGGAAGCGGCCCC
>JACQFH010000219.1 GCA_016200145.1 Planctomycetia bacterium
AACTGATCGGCGGCCGCCTGAAAATCGGGCACTTCGAAGGCGTAATGGAACACCCGCCCCGGCCCTGCCTGCGGAGGCGCATCCGGGAGGCCCGCCGGCGACGAATTCTCGTGCTGCAGCAACAGGTGAATCTGCGTATTGCCCGCCTGAAACCACAATCCGGGAAACCCGAACACCGGGCGCTCGACCCGCCGCATGCCAAGGAGGTCGACATAAAACCCCGCGCTCCGCTCCAGGTCGGTGACGACCAGGGTCACATGATCGAGGGTCGTGACGCCAATTGGCCCGGCTGCAGGTGCTGTCATGATGAAAACCGAAAGGTTGCTGATACTGACCAGTTTTTTTTAGCCACGGATGAAACACGGATGAAACACGGATTCGAGCAAGACTTCTTCAATCCGTGTTCAATCCGTGGCTGCTCTTAATCGTTCTTGCGTTCCGTTGCGGATGTAGTTGCCTGCAACATCAGCTCGACGGCCTCCTTGCCCGTCATGCCGACGTGAATTCCGAACGACTCGGCCTTGGGCGTGACGCCCACGATCTTCGCCTGGAACAGGTCTTCGGGTTCGCACAGCGGTTTGGCGGGCGTGCCTTTGGCGATGGCGATGGCCTGGTCGAATTCGGCCGCCGTCTTCAGGTCGTAAATGCCGCAACCGACGATCCCCGCACCGGTCAGGATCGAGCAGTACTGCCCTTTCTGCCAGCGATGGCTCATGCCGATCGCCTGGCCATGCTCGAATTGCAGCGGCCGGTTTGTCGTGCGGGGAATTTCCTGTGACATGCTTGGCCCTTTACGATTCAGGCGTTCTGAAGAGCGGCGTCCTTGGCGATGGGGTCGCCGATCCGCCACTGGCTGCCATTGCCTTCACGGATGACGTGCCGGTACAGCGTGTCGCGCTCGACCGGAACGCGCCCCGCCTCGCGGATGAGCTGATGCAACTGCGCGACCGAAAGTCCCTCGGGCGTGGTCGCGCCGGCGTCGTGATAGATCAGCTCGTGGACGACGGTGCCGTCGAGATCGTCTGCGCCAAAACTGAGCGCGGTCTGCGCGGTCTTCTCGCCGAGCATGATCCAGTAGGCTTTGATGTGGTCGAAGTTGTCGAGCATGATCCGCGACAGGGCCATCACTCGCAGATCAGTCAGGCCCGACGCCTTCGGAATGTGATCGAGCCCCGTGTTTTCCGGGTGAAACGCCAGCGGGATGAAGGTCTGAAATCCGTGCGTTTCGTCCTGCAGCTCGCGCAGCCGGCACAGGTGATCGACCCGGTGCCACGGCTTTTCGATGTGCCCGTACAGCATCGTGGAGTTCGTCCGCAGCCCCAGTGCATGCGCCTCGCGGTGGATGTTCAGCCACGAATCGGCGTCGGCCTTGTGTTCGCAGATGCGGTCGCGCACCTCGGGATGAAAAATCTCGGCCCCTCCGCCGGGCATGCTACCCAGCCCCGCGTCGACCATCTGTTCGAGCACCCACCGCGTCGGTTTTTTCGTGAGGTAGCTGAACCAGTTGATTTCGACCCCCGTCCAGGCCTTGATGTGCAGGTCGGGCCAGGCCTCGTGAATCACGCGGACCACATTCACGTACCAGTCGAACGGCTGCTGGTGATGCAGCCCTCCCACGACGTGAATTTCGGTCGCCCCGGCGCGCCTCGCCTCGGCGACCCGCTCGCGGATCTGGTCGTCGGTGAAGGTGTATGCTTTCGGTGCTTTCAGGTCGGAACGGAAGGCGCAGAACACACAGCGGTACACGCAGACGTTCGTCGGGTTGAGATGAACGTTGGTGTTGTAGTACGCGTAGTTGCCGTTCTTGCGCTCGCGGATGATGTTCGCCAGCCGCCCCAGCGCCAGAACGTCAGCCTCTTCCGCCAGAAACACGCCGTCGTCGAACGAAACGCGCTCGCCCGATTCGACCTGGGCGGTGATCCGCTGTAAGCGCGAATTGTCTTGTGCCACCGGCATCGACGCGTTTCCGAAAAGCCCTGCGATCATCGTAAAGAAGACACCGATCGGGCGCAGAAAGCGTCCCGGCCGCGTGTCACGGCCGGGACGCTTCCCGCGCTGCCCTCTCAGCCGCAATCCGGCGGCCGCATTAACGGCTTACCAGCCGAGCGACATGTTCGTTTCAATGGCCCGCTGCGCTTCGTGCAGATCGGCCCCGGTGTCGAGCATGTACAGCCGAATGGCGTGAACTTTGTCCCCCGCGGCCCGGGCCAGGCAGTCGCGAGCCATGTCGCACGGATCGGTCGTCCCCTGGATTCCCAGCAGCCGCTTCGAAATCACCCAGATGTCGCGCGGACGCCGCGTGACTCGCACCACGTCTTCCTCCGGATAGTACTTCTTGGCGATCGCCTCGGCACCTTCGTGGGAATCGGCCCACCCGATCATGATGTGTGCATTCGTCTCGATTTCAAACAGCGCCATGGGATCGGACCTCGGAACCCGACAGGAAGGGATTGGGGGGGACATCCTTTGTGCCCCCTATCGTATGAATCTTTTTTGCAAACGGGAAGGGTACTCGCCAGTGTCGCGGGATTCCGGGACGGCGACGTAGACGGCCAGGATGGGGAGGAAGGGTGTCATCGAGACCCCCGCCGGTTTATCCGGCGGGTGAACGAGTTTCCCGGGCTAGATGACGCCCCGCGCCTCCACCTTCTCCCTCTCCCGCTGGGAGAGGGTCGGGGTGAGGGCGGCAGTCCATACGCTCCCGCTGGCAGAGCGCCAGTATCAGGGCCACACGTCTGTCTGTTCCGCGCTTTTTCTACTTTCCACACTCTCAATCTGGTCTCTCATGGAACACGTCATTTTCCCGGGTGCAGCCGTTCCCACTGCACCTCCGCCGAGCTGCGCCGCAGGTAGTGCGGCTCGATTTCTCGCGGGTCGGCCGTTTGCCCTTCCGCCAGCAGCCCGATGCCCAGCATCGCAACCCACGTCGCATGCGGCGTCCACGCCTGCGGCGGAAGCTTGCGGCACTTGCCCTCCGCGAGCCCGCCGTATTTTTCGAGTCCCGGCCCCGTCACCGTGTGTTTGTCCGACAGCTCGCCGGCCCAGTCTTCTGCTTTGACGGCCCGGATTTCGCCCGACCGGATCCACAGCCCGGTCGCAATGCGGGCATAGTGCCCCACGAACACGTCCCCGCGCTGCGCGTCGGCGACAACGTCGACCGTGGAGACCTTCGACGGCGAGTTGCACGCGATCGCGAGCAGCGTATCGACGGCGACCAGCGGGCAATTCACGGCATACGCCAACGTCTTGGCGCAAGTCACGCCGACCCGCAGGCCGGTGTAACTGCCGGGACCGATGCTGACAGCCACGAGCCTCACGTCGCGCGCTTGCTTGCCGCCTTGCGCGAGTACGCTTTGAATCGTCGGAATCAGCGACTGGGCGTGCTTCTTGCCAAGCTCGAGCGATTGTTCGGCCAGCACCCGCCCCGCCTCCAGCAGCGCCACCGACCCCAGCGGCCCGGACGTTTCAATGGCGAGCATGAGCATTCGGTAGTCCCACCTTATATACGTCGATCGACCAGCCGATGCTGGTCACCGGCGCGAGTCCCTGGAAATAACCAAATTCTTCCGCCACGGCCGAGCGGACGCTGTCGTCTGCATCGCGGATCGTGTGCGGCCTTCCCTGCACGAAATTGACGCTCACCGCGTACCAGCCGGGACGCAATCCGCCGGCGGCCCACACCTGCTTTGCCGAGGGGGGCAGCTCGTACCGAATCCCCAGCTCGGCCGGCGGGACCATTCCGAAATACGCCAGCTTCACATCGGCGATGTCGTGCTCGTGCAGGTAATCGCGGAGTTCGCGCAGGTCCTGCCCCCAGTCGATGTTCGAATCGAGCAGATGATAGCGGCCTCGCTGTGGCCCTCCCGCCAGCTCGTTGAAATACGCCAGGTGGTGCGGGTGATAACGCAGGCCGGCCGGCAGCGCAGCCAGGCACACGGCCACCCACGCCGCGCGCCACGTCCAGCGCGGCCCGGCCAGCCAGGCCCCGACGTGGCCGGCGAACAGATAGATCAGCGGAAACGCCGGCAGAATGTAGCGGATCCCGAGCTGCATGTGCGAACCGCTGGCGGTGACCACGACGAGCGCCGCCGGGATCAGCACCACGGCACACGCGCGCCAATGCCGGCGCCCGACTCGCGTGAAAACGCACGACACCAGCGCGGTGACGACGATCGCCTGCACGGCGTGCGACCACTTGTAGGCGCAGGCCCGCAGGTAATAGTCGCGAAAGCCCAGGCCGATATTCCACACTCCGTCGAGGAAGACAGGGTGCACCGCCTCCATGATCGACCGCTGCCGGTCGAATCCGGTGACGTAGTCGTGCGGCACGGGGACCCGAAACCCGCCGATCGGCCTTGCCCCCTCAACCAGCCCTGTCAGGCTGCGACTGGCGAACTGATACGAATTCAGCGGACGCCCCGTCCCCTGAAACAGATAGCCTGCGTTCCACACGAACAGGCACACGACGAAAACCAATCCCCACTGCCCGGCCGCGCGCAGCGCGCCGGCGGGCTTGAGCCCTGCCCAGGCCCGCACGACAAACCATAAGATGACCACACTCGGAACCAGCAGCACGCACGTGAATTTCGAGAGTTGCGCCAGACCCAGCACCGCCCCCAACGCGCCCGCGCGAGCCCACGAGGGTCCGCGCGCGAATCGCCATGCGGCGTACGATGCCGCCACGAACAGGCACGAGGCGCACAAGTCGGGAGTGACCAGCGCGGCGTTCGACAGCACGACCGGGCACAAAAACCACAGGGCCGCACCAACGAGACCCGCCGCTTCACCGAACAACTCGCGTCCCCAGACGGCGATCAGCACTCCCGCCAGCACCGACCAGGCCAGATTCATCAATCGCCCGTACGCATAGACTTCGTGGTACCGGTCGCGATTCGCCGCCAGGAAATGATCGCCCAGCGCCGTCGAGTCGTTGGCCGCCGCGGGCTCGCCCACGGGAATCCGCAGCACCGCCAGCGGAATCGCCGACCAGGCGCGCGACAGCGGCGGATTGAGATGGTCGGCGTCGAACCGGCCGTTCCAGGCCGCCAGTCCCGCAGGCAGGTGCCAGTATTCGTCGTGCGTAACACTGAACCGCCATGCGCAGTGCGCGCCCAGAGAAACGTGGACCGCGATCAGCAGACACAGACCTGCGAGCCAGGTTCGCGGCTTCCGGCCGGAGGGGAAGGGGGGTTGCAAGGGCCGGGGACTGTCCCCTTTTTCGGCCACGGATGTAGACTGCAATTGATTCGCGGCTCCGAAAACAGGGGACTGTCCCCCTGACTTGCCTGGCACACGACGCTTGATTTGGCTCTCGCGGCCCGAATTCTCTGATATCATCAGGTTCTGCCGCCGTATTTCTATCTTAGGCGCTCGAACACGAGGGGGACAGGTTCCGCTTGATTCTTGAAGAGCCGCAATTCCTGGCCGGGCTGTCGCTGTGGTACTTGTTGTCCCTCGCAGCGTGGATCGCGGCGCTCGTCTGGGGAGTGAGGCGCCTGCTGTACGCACGCCGCACGTCCCATGGCCAGCCCTCCCGGATGCGCTGGATCAACGCGGGCCTGTCGCTGTGGATGCTGCTGGCCGGATTGACGGCCGTCGAGGGATATTTCGCCTTGTTCTACGACCAGAGCGACTCGTTCAACATGACCAACGTCTCCGACCGGTGGTTCAAGCGCCATGTGCGCACGAATGTCGCAGGCTTTCGCGACGACCGGCCGCTCGACAAGACGGCGCCGCCGGGGGTCTATCGCCTGTGGTTCATCGGAGACAGCTTTACCTTCGGGCACGGCGTCAACAACCCGGCCGACCGCTTCAGCGACCGCGTGGGGGCGGCGCTCGATCGGCAGCATCCGGGAAGATTCTCTGTCTCCAACATCGCCGAAGCCGGTATCAGCATTGCCCACGTCGAGAATCTGATCAAGAAGTCACTGGAGATGGATTACGAATTCGACACCGTCGTGTACGTCATCTGCCTCAATGACATCGAACCCTATGTCGAATCGAACGGCGAGCGGTACTCCAAAATGGGAAAGCTGCGCGCCCCGTTTCTGATCCGCGACACGTATTTTTTCAACCTGTTATGGTTTCGCCTCAAAGCGGCGATGCAGCCGCAGGTGCGCAATTACTATTCCGATCTGGCCGACGCCTATCGTGAAGGCGAGCCGCTCACCCGCTTTCTCTATACGCTCGACGAGCTGCACTCGTTGTGCGTCCGCCACAAAATCGAACTGCGGATCGCGATTTTTCCGTTCCTGCACAACCTGGGGCCGGATTACCCGTTCGCCGCGGCGCACAAGGTTCTGATCGATCACTGTCGCCGGCAGGAAATCCCCGTGCTCGACCTGGCCCCGGCGCTGGAACCGCATCTGTCGGAAGGCCTGATGGTCAACCGCTTCGACGCCCACCCCAACGAACGGGCCCACCAGCTCGCCGCCGAAGCGATCCTGAACGACCTGCTTTCCGACCTGACGAAGTCGCCGTGATCGCGGCGAAGTGCCGGCCACAGCCCCCACCGCTATACTGGCGCCGCCGACCTGCGGAGCCCCTGATGACGTCACCCACTTGCCACCCGACTCTGCCTCGCGTGCTGGGACTGTTCGACGCGGTGCTGCTGGTCGTGGGAGGCATCATCGGCTCGGGAATCTTCTTCAAAGCCAAAGTGCTGGCCGCGGGTGATCTGCACAGTTTCGGCCCCATCATTGCCGCCTGGATTGCTGTCGGCGTGCATACGCTGTGCGGCTCGCTGGCGATCGCCGAGCTGGCCGCCATGCTGCCCCACGCCGGCGGCCCATATGTCTATCTGCGGGAAGCCTTCGGTCGGCCGGTTGGATTTTTGTGGGGCTGGACTGAGTTCTGGATTATCCGCACCGCGTCCATCGCGGCACTCGCCTGCGCCACGGTGATCTCTCTGAACGAAGTCCTGCCGAGCAGCGCCAGGCTGGGACGGGGAGGCCAGCAGGTCACGGCGGTGGCCCTGATTCTCGGCCTGATGTTCGTGAACGTCGTCGGCACCCGCTGGGCTGCCTCGCTGCAGAATCTCACCGTGGTCGTCAAGCTGGCGTTCCTGGCGGCGATCATTGTGCTGCCCTTCGCGCTCGGGCGGGCCGAGACGGCGAATCTTGGCCCGATCTGGCCCGAGTCGGTTTCCGGGACCTTCTGGCGGGCGCTGGGAGTGGGAATGATCGCCGTCCTCTGGCCGTACAATGGCTGGGTCAACATCACGCCGGTTGCCGAAGAGATTCGCGAGCCGCAGCGTAATCTTCCGTTGGCGCTGGGCATTGGCGTCACGATTGTGGTGGTCGTCTACGTGCTGGCGAACGTCAGCTACCACCTCGTGCTGCCGATGGAGCGGATTGCCGCGTCGGAATCCGGCGTGGCCGCCGACACCTTCCGCGCGTTGTTCGGCTCGACGGGGGCCCGGGTGGCGGCGCTGGGCGTCGTGTGCTCGACGTTCGGCGGGACGACGACGACGCTGCTGACCGGCCCGCGGATCTATTTTGCGATGGCCCGCGACGGCATGCTGCCGGCGGCGCTGGCCAGTGTGCACGCCACGTTCCGCACGCCGGCGGTGGCCATCGTCGTGCAGGCGCTGTGGGCGCTTGTCCTGATCGCGGTGGCGTTCGTCTGGAAATCGGGCCCGAACGACCGCCTGATCGACGCTTTCGACGCGCTGACCGATTTCGTCATTTTCGGAGGGCTGCTGTTCTATGCACTCGTCGTCGCGGCCGTTCCCGTCCTGCGCCGCAAACGCCCCGACCTCCCGCGCCCGTATCGAACCTGGGGCTATCCCGCGACGCCGGTCATCTACCTGCTCGGCTCGGCCGCCGTGATGATCAGCATGCTCTACGACAAACTCCCCCAGACCGCCGCCGGGACGATCTTCATCGCCGCCGGCATTTTCTACTACGTCTACCGGACCAAGTCGCGTCCGTCCGCGGAATCGTAGCGCCCTGGCCGCGCGGGCGTCGGCAAATCGGCGATGCCTTGGCGCCCGGCCGACCATCTCGCGACTGCCATTCCGCACTCCGAATTCCGCACTTTCCTCAATGATTCCCGGTTTTTCAGGGTCCATCTCCGGCCACCAGCAATCCATTGATCTCTACTTTCTCTACTTTGCATACTTTTCACGCCGATTCCTCGCAACACCGATTTGGCCGGACGACAACAACGTGGGGCAGGTTTCCAACCAACTGAGTTGAACATCTTTGTTCGCGCGAAAACCCGGAAAAGACGCGATATTCCTGACTGACCTTGGTCAAGAATGATCGCGAGCGACTCGTCAATGCTAATTTTCACGAGGGACTTGTCGTAAGTCCTTGTTTGCCGGTCGTCTATGGCCGGCGAAGATGTTCAATTCAGTTGGTTTCCAACCTGCCAGTCCTCCTCGTTACCGGGCTCTGCCCGGTAACGCACTGCCCCCGAGGATCCGCCTCGATTCACTCACCGTCCCTGCCCCGTTCCCTCCTCCGACCCCTCATTTCCCGGCCCTTTTTCCTAAGAGCGTGGAGATTTCAGTCTTTCGAAAACACTGCAAGTCGGGACTGACCGTGACGAAAGACGACAAGCCGGAACACTAATCGGCGCTAATCATCGCTAATCGGCTTGTAGCCGCGAGAGCGGCCCGATCAGATTAGTGTCGATTAGCGGTGATTAGTGTTCCAAGTCCGTTCATTTCCCGCGATTCTCCAATGATTCCCGTTTTTTCAGGGTCGATCTCCGGCGACCAGCAATCCTTCGCCACTACTTCTCTACTTTGCATACTTTTCACGTCGTTTCACCGCGCCACCCATCTGGCCGGTCCGCCCCAACGTAGGGCAGGTTTTCCAACCTGCCAGTCCTTCTCTTCCTCCTCATTACCGGGCTCCGCCCGGTAACGCTCCGCCCCCGAGGCTC
>JACQFH010000239.1 GCA_016200145.1 Planctomycetia bacterium
CCGAGAACAATTCGCGGACCTGCGCCTGATCAGCCCCCGCCCCGCCCTGGGTCGTGCCGCCGAGTTTCGGTCCTCTCCAGATGCCGCCGCCTAATCCGCCGACCGACCAACCGCCGCTGGGGACTGCGGTCGAACCTGAGGCGATTCTGGCGGTCGTCCCGACTGCCGTGCCGCTGGTCCCATCCGTGTCGGCTGTCGTGCCGGTCGGGTCGATACCGTTGGTCGGGCTGTTGCCGACGTAGCGGTACAGGTTTGTATCACCGGCCTCGAAACCGACCGGATCGCGGCTGATGACGTCGGCGCAGCAATACACTTCTTTTCTGGCGTGACCAGCACAATGGCGACCATGCTGTGAATCCGCAAATCAGAAAATTCTGGTCCACCCGCCCCTTGCCAACTGAGGTGTTAAAGACCGAGTGCGCGCTCGACACTTCTCACATTCTCGAGATCGCGCTCATTGTCCGGATTGATCGGTTCATTTTGAACGACAATCACCGCTCCGTGTTCGTTCAGACATTTAGTCGAAGCTGTTGCGGGTAACGCAGAGGAGTCGACGTCCGTTCGATTGACGTAGATCATCCAGTCGACGAACGGACGTCCCGGAACGAATTCCCGAGCATCGCGCGAGCGCCGGGAAATCACACCTGCCCAATTTGGCTCCCAAGCCTCGACGATTGCGACGAAAGCTTTCAACAAATTCTCCTTTTGTGCCAAGGTGCCGAGATCCTTCGGCAGGTCGAGGACGAAGGAATTCCCGAGGAAGGGATTGCAGGTATAGAGTCCACAACGTGCCATAAAATCCGAGGCTTTCAGCCGCTCTGCGCGATTCCAGAGACTGACAATGAATCCCAAGTCTTCCATCACGGAATGATCGGAATCGAGGCGACTTCGGCCGGAATTCAGAAGATTGACCAGGATATCGTGCGAGGACCAGTCGACCGGCTTGGCCAGCCGGGTTCGATTGGCACGTCCTTTCTTGTACCAGTCGCGAAAAATGGCATCGCAATTGGCCAGGCTACGCAGGCATTGCGTCAGTCGATCGGCGCACTGATCGGCTGATTCTCGACGGGGCCCCCAATAGGCACCTATATACAAATCGTCCATTCGCGGAATTCCAAGCACATTACCTTCGAGTGGTCATGGGTCGTGCCCAGCGGTGTTGGTCAATAACCCAGAACTCGAGGAGAATACGCCGGCACTCTGTGCGAATGCAACGACTCGTCCGCACGAGGCAGATCGTCGCGAAACAACCCCGGTCCAGAAAGATAACCGTCAGGCGTTCCAGGGCAGTGGTGCGATTGTGCAGCGTTGGATTTCTGGATCGCGCGACAGCACAAAGGCTCTGTCGAATGGCCATCCAGATGGATGCAGCTCGTCTTCAAAAAGGAAGCGAAGGAATTGCCAGGTCCCGGACGCGACAACGTACGTTGGCCGTTCCGAATCAGCCATCGTGTCGACAAAGCAAACCGGAAAGCATGTCTCGTCTGGGATAATCACGTAGTAGTTGCCACATCCGTCACCCGCGATGGGGATCCAGCCTTTCGTTTTCCACCCAGGATAGACGTTGAACATCGCCTCGATATCGCAGTAGTCGTCATCCGGCCGAATTCCGAAAACTCCGCCCCGACCAATCCGCGCACCATTTAGTACGGTGAGCCACTGGACAACATCATCCGGGATCGCAACGTCCAGTCGCTCACTGAATTCTGCAGCCGCTGTACGTGTTGCCATCGATGCCTGTGTCGTGCCCGGAGGCCATTGAATTCTCTCGAGCAACGCGAGAACATCGTGACGCAGAGTCGAATCCATAGAAGCCTCAAGCGTATCTGATCACATATCCGAACTATTCAGCAGCATCGAATGATCGTCAACTCTGCCACAGGCGTCGGCTGTCGTTGACGCGCGTCCTATCCCTTCGGGAAAGTCCGTCCCGGTGTGATCGAGTAACAATTTGTCGCTCTGCTGCTTACGTCCACTCCGTGTGCGCTACGCCGAACGGACGCTGTCGCGAAAGTCGAGCCAGATCCAGTTGTGATCGCAGGCCCCAGTCGCAACGAAACTCAGCACTCGCTCTTTGACGAGCTCATCGCTCAGAATGCAAACTGCTCGGATATCTTCAAATGCGCCGAACAATTCGCGGCGTTCAAACGCATCATTTCCGGAATTCGATGCTGCAAGCACGTGAGAATGCTTCTCGTTGGATCGAACGTGCCGAAGCAACCAACCGTCGGGCACACCTGATTCGCAGTTATTCAGCCGGGCGAGTTCTAATTTGTCGACAGGACCCTTGTCGTCGTCACGCGATGCGATGATGACGAGCGGTTGTCCCGGATCCGACTGGTGAATCCGCGCCAAGGCATTGAGTACGTCGTGCGAACTGGGCGCAGTTATGCACTGCTTTTCGGGCGTAACAAGCTCGATGGCGACCATGCTATGAATCCGCAAATTAGAACAGTCTGGTCCAGCCTGACGAAGTAAAGAAGCCCACTCCATCGGGAAAGACGACCCAAAGCCTCATCTCTTTTTCGAGCAACTCTTGAATTCCATTTATGCAGTATTGGCACGGCCCAGTCTTGTAGTTTATATGCAACACGCCCTCCTTCAAGCCGCGTCGGACCATCTCCGCGGCCGCATGTCCTTCTGCATGTGTGATAGCCTTCACTGCGTCATCGGACAAGGTCGCGATTCGCGGTCCAAAAACGTTGAGACCACGGCCGCCTGTGCTACCGCTGACAATCGGAATGGAATCATTGAAGATTCCATGTGTCGGTCCCCTGCCATTTCGGATCGGAAGTCTCGGGTGAACATCGGAAACGTTCAGTCCATAGCTGTTATGCACCATCGTGCCGAACGACGCAACGCGGTACACGTGCTCGGTCGTTTCGAGATTGTTCAACAGGCCGGTGTAGGCGAGGGGCGTTATCGAGGCGACGCGGCGAGGGCCGGTCAGGGTGTTGACGGTTTCGCCGGGGCGGAGGTCGCCGGCGGCAATGAAATCTTTCCGGTCTTCGGACCAGTAGGGGTGGTTGGTCGTGACGCCGGTCGGTTCGGACTCTCCTTCCAGGCGCAGGCTGACGACGTTTTTGCCGTCGGTTTCGTGGGTGAATTTGCCGGTGACGACGGGGCCGTCGCCATCGAGGATTTCGGGACAGGGGCCGATCGGCAGGACTTCGGCGGGGCCTTGGGCGCCCATTTCGGGGAGGTCGAGGTCGACCGTTCCGCCGACGTGGACATCCAGGGCATTGAACCAGTGCTGCGGGCGCAAGAGCTCGACCCACAGCGACAGGCCGTTCTCCTTGACCATGTGCAGCTTGACGTGCCGCCACGTCGACGGGTTGGGTTCAACTTCGTCGACTTGGTCGCGCAGCAGGTTGCGGCCGGCGACACGCTCTCCGAGCTGGATCTGTTCGATCGGTTTGACGCGACTGTGGACTTCGCGCATGCCGGTGGAAGCAATCGAGGCGAGCACACTGTCGTGCAGCGGCGCGCGGCTGGTCGGGATGAGCCAGCTCGCGACGACGGTGCAGGCGCCGAGGAGCAGGCAGGTTTTCAGGAACCAGCGGGTCGCGCAACGCGGCGGGTTCTCGGTGAGGACGCGCGGCACAACCAAGGTCACAGCTGCCAGTGGCAATTCGACGTGGTCGCCAGATTGATGCATCTCCGGATCGGCTGCTCTGTTACCAAATTCCAAGGAATCTCATGACGTCTTCCTGGACTCGCCAATCATTCGGGTTGTCTTTATCAAGCCAGCCCGACTCGCACAACTGAATCCAGATGCCATCCGCGAATTCTTCGACCTTGAATGCCGGCGCTTTCAGGCAATGCGCGACTCCTCCGAGTGGGCGCGCCAGTTCTTCCGTAAAATAGTGTGCTCCGCAAATATAAGCGGGGCGCGACTGGCGTGGCCGGACCCGCGTACTGCGCTCGACCCAATCGATATGCCGCATATTGTACGTTTCGTCGATGAACGCCTGTAACGGCCGCAGCAGCAGAATCGTCTCCCGAAAAAAGTCGACGGAGGGCAGCTTCAAGTGGTGATTGACGACCATCTTGACGGAGTCAATCAACGGTGACGTCGGCGCGTTGCCGATCTCGATGTCAAACACACACGTTCGCGTCTCATTTCGTTCGCGTGGCGGCCTGGTAAAAAATGAATCGCAAGCTCCGAAGTCGGGCCTTGGCCGGCTCAGATTGACGAGGTAGATCCCCAGATCGTTTGCCGTCGACCAATTCACCGGTCGGCTGTCTGCGTTGAAGAGCTGCAACGGCAGCCCGAAGGCGTTCAGCATGACCCGTAGCGATCCATGGAGTTGCGAATCGCGCAAATCGCCAATTGCCGGCAAATAGTGGACGATTTCATAGCGATTTGTAGTCATTGGTTAGATCGATATCACGAGATTCCCGTTGCTAATAAAGCTGCGCAAAAGGCTTCGCATTGCTTCTGCCACCTTTTCACTTCCAACCCTCCACTCGACCACCGTGCCGGCGGCAGCCTCAATCTGTCTGCGCGCCTCGTCTCTCAATGCACCCCGGCCGCTGAACCAAGGTCGGAAATTGCCTGCATTGTCGACAAACCGTTCGAAGGCTCGGTGATCTTTGTAGTCAATTAAGCGCCCGTTAACAAAGTCGTCGAAATGCGTGCCGTTGACGGCATATTCCTGAATTTCTGCGACCCCGTCTCGGCGCATTCGGATTCGACGCCCCGCTCGATCAGCCTGATTTTCGAGCCCAGGTCCGTAGCGTCGCCCGACCCATTCCCAGTTCCCAGGATAACTATTATGGACCAGCAGGCCGTCTGTACCGACGAAATACACGTGTTCGCCGTCGACTTCGAGGTTGAAGACCGGTTCGGGGCCGGCGCGGGGGACGATCGCGGTGACTTTGTCGATGCGGCCGTCGGCGCGGCGGAGGCGTTCGCCGGATCGGAGTTCGCCGGCGGGAATGAAGGCCTGACGGTCTTCGCTCCAGAAGGGGTGATTGGCGGTCGCGCCGATTGATGAATCAGTGGCTTCGGTGGATACGTCGACGACGTTCGCCGCGGCGTGTCGAAAGACGCTCGTCACCAGCCGGCGGCCAGTACAGTCGTCCGGCTCGATCTCCGGGCAGGAACGGACGGCGACGATTTCCGCCGGACCTTCGGCGCCGAGCTCGGGGAGGTCGAGCTCGATGATGGTGCCGACAGACGATTCGGCGTCGAAGTCATCTGCGGTCGCGGTCAAGGCCGCGCGAATGCTTTCTCCGGATTCGAATTCCAGACTGATTTGATCGTCAGCCGCGAAAGCCAGTTCATCGACCGACATCAGCCGCTCGATGGTCAACTCGCCGCCGTCGCGTTTAAGCATATGCAGGACGACGAGGTGCGTGTTTTCGGGAGTGAACTCCGCCTGGGAAACGTCGACATTTACAAGTTCCGGGTTTTTCGCCAGGACACGCATGCCGGGGCGAATGTCCTGGATCGGGCGCGTGACGAGCGTGCGTTTGGCACTGGGAATAGTCGTACCGTGTGCGGCACTAGACGCGATTGCGGCGGCGTCGGATCGACTCCTGCTGCGCGTTCCGGGGAGCGCCTGCCAGAAGCAGAAGCCTGCCAGAATCAGCGGCAGCGCCCAGAGGAACGTCCGCGGCGCGGGGCGCCGCATTGTGAGATTGCGGTTTCTGCGCCTAGGCGCAGACGACGCAGCTGTGCGCGTCATGACGCGTCTTTCGCGAGCAGCATGGGCGGGAACCACCGTTGTGGCGGGCGCCCTCTCGGTTTGCTGACATAGGTTTCCGTGTATCAGGAGCGCCTCTGGGATTCGATTCTGACCCGAGGGATCGAGCGCGGCAAGTGGGAACACAAAGCCATGCGACCCCCCCTTCCCCCCCCTTGCTAAGGGGGGGAGTATTGCGCGATCGTCTGTCGGCTCGATATGGAACCTGCCGTTGGCGAAGTAGATCGATTGACGGCGACGGCGTTTTTCATCAGTTGCAGGATGGCTGTGCACATGGGCTGTGGCCGCGAGGATTCCGACGCCTGCGATCAGCCAGCCGATGCCCCAGTCGGATTCATTGACGTCGACGACGGTTGACTGCGCGATTTCGATCGGTTCACCGTTCCAGTTGACGGCGACCGGCGTGCCGGTGACAAAGCAATTCCCAACTGCGGATGCGCACTCGCGGCCGAATCTGAGCCCTTCGTCGGCGTGGCGGCTGAGCATGTGGGAGCCGCCGACCGCAATGTCGTCGGCACTCTTCATGAACTTGCTTCCCGCGGTGCCGACGGCGTCCATGCCCTGTTTGCCGGACCTTCCGCCACCGCCCCCTGGAACTAAGAGCCCGATCCCGTTGAACGCGGCGCTGGTCAGGTCGCCGTCGTAAATGTCCATCGCCACGAGGTAACTGTCCGAAATCGGGGTGGGATCGAAGAATGACGTGAAGTTGGCGGCTGCATAGGCGAGGATCGCGAAATCCCGCCCCAATCCCCCAGGCATGGCCAGCCGGTTGGCGCCCACCAGCGGCGTGATCACGTACACGCCCCAGAACCGGTCCCAGGCATTTGCGTAATCGTCCCCCGTCGTGTTCCAGATGTAATCGCCCTGGGCTTTCGCCCAGCTCCACGCCGCTTCGGCCCCTCCCGCCCACTTGTAGGCCGCCAGCCGCGCGTTCGTTGCGGCGGCGCTCCCCAGATAGCCGATCCGCCCCGCGGCGTACTCCGCCGCCAGGCCCGCCCACAGGGCGTCGGCCTCCAGCCGGCTGATCGTGTTTGCGCCGAAACCCGACAGGTAATCCGTCCCCAGCGACAGCGGCGAGTAACTGGGGCCGAGCCCGTTCTCGGTCATGTGCTCTTCCGTGTGGACCGGCGTCACCGGCGGCGCCATCGGATCGGATGGGTTGGCCGGTTTGAAGTCGTAGATGTGATCGTCCGCCGTGCTCTGCCCCTCCGTGACGGCGATCTGCTCCCCAGCCAGGGCCATGCCATACGTGGTGTACAGCAGCGTCCGCCGGAAGTCGCGGGTCGTCCCCGAGGTTCCCGCCGACACCGTCTCCACGACTGTCTCCCCCCCGCCCTTCGATCGCGTATTGAGCGCGTGCAGGACCGGATCGTTCGTGCCGTCGATCGTCATCCAGCCGCTGGCTTCCGACTCGCCGCGGCTGGTCCAGGTGGTCGTGGTGTCCCCCAGCTTGTTCGACCCCTCGCCGTCCGATTTCGACCACGCGGTGACGGTCCGCGTGTCCCCCTGCGAGTTGACTCGCGAGTAACTCCTGGATGTGACGCTGGAGCTGCCGGTCCCCAGCGAGCCGCTGGTCGTCCCTGTCTCCGTCGATTCCGAGGAGACCGTGTCGAGGCGGGTGGTCTCCTGCAGCAGCCCGAAATGGGCCTTGTGGACTTCCTCAGACGTGCCGTCGCTGACGGTGCCGCGGGAATATCCCTGCGCCCCCGACAGGTTCGCGTCGCCGGTCGTACGGCTGGTCGTGGTCTGCGTCTGGCTCCAGGTGCGGACACCCAGCGGCTGGTCCGGGCCGATCTTGTCCCCCACCGACGTGACGATCGCCTTCGTGACCTGCGACGTGCTGTGGCTGGTGGCCCCGTCCTCCAGCGTGGCCGTAGCGTCGGACGTGTCAGTCGTCGAGTCGTCGTCCTGGAACCCGGCGACCAGGCTGATTTTCTTGGGGATGTTGCGGGTCGATTCGCTCCCGGCGTACGTCACCGTACCCGTGCTGCGCGTCTCTTTTCCCGTGAACATCGAGGACCGGTCGACGTCGATGTGCGTGCTGGAACTGCCCGGGCCGTTGATCCGCGTGTCGATCGTGGCGACGAGCGTCCCCCAGTTGAGTTCCGTGGTCGTGGCGTCGATGTTGACCGAACCATCGGTGGAAGGGGAGCCGCTGGACGAGAACGAATTCGTCAGGGTGCCTGCCGCGTGCACGGTGGACTCGGTGCTGGCGCCGGTTTCGTATTCCCGGTCCTTCGTCCCGTGGGGAATCTCTTCCTGAATGCCCTTCGAGGCGTAGTCCCCCGACGAACCTTTGAGATCGGCAATGAACGTGCTGGTGCTGCTGCCAGAGAAGGTGATCCCCTGGGCATCGCCGGACCCGGAACTGTTGGACGAATCGAACGACAGGATCGTCCCCGAAGCCGACTCGTTATGGCGATTCTTGGTGATCGTGGACTTTCCCTCGGAGAGCCCGCTGAGGAATGTCATGCGAGAATTCATCTTCGCCGAGAAGGTCCTGGTCGACGAACCCGACGAGGCGGCGGTTTGGGAATACGACGTGAGCCCCTGGCTGTTGTACGCGGACGAACCGGTGTCGTTGCTCGTGGAATTGCCCGATTTCTCCTGTTCGGTGTGCTCGTACAGATAGGTGGTGGGGGATTTCTTCGTGCGGGTGTGATTCGACCACGACGTCTGTTCATTCAAGATCGTCGAATTCCAGGTGTTGGTCCCCCCCGATTCGGTCGACGTGGAGATCGTAATCGATTCGGTCGTGGTATCGTCGGTTGAACCAGAGCCGTCGTCGATCTTGTCGCCGAACAGGTTGATGTCGACCGTGCCGGTCGAGTCGCTGTGGGAGGTGACCGTAGAGGTGTCGGTGATGGTATTGTTGTAGGTGTTCGTCCCGTTCCCGAAGGCGGAAGCGCCCTGAGCCTCGCGCAGGTAGGTGCCGTTGGACCTGCCCGAACCATTCGAATTGGCGGTCCCGGCGGAAGTCCCCGAGGTGCCGATCTCGTGGTTCAACTTGCCGCCGCCGATGCCGGAGATCGTCCCCGACTCGCTGTACGTTGAGGTGGATGCCCCGCTGGCGGACGCGGTTTGCCCTCCGGCCGCCATCGTGCGGACGGTGTGCGACGTCGAATTGGAATGCGACGTGTAATTGCCACTCTGTGTGTTCTCGTCGCTGGAGGAATCGTCGAACGTGACGTCGGCGTTCATCCCGTTGATCTCCATCACCGTCGTGCCGGTGGTCGTTTCCGTCTCATTCGACTTCCGCACGACGGTTCCCTGTTCATTGGCGTTGCCCGTGCTGTCTTCGGTGGAGGTGGTGACGCCGTCGCTGAGGGTTTCGCTCGACGCCGATTGCGACGAATAATCGCCGTTGCCGTCGCTGGTCGTCGAATTGCCCGATCCGCTCGTTTTCGTGAGTCCGGGGGCCGGCGTAGAAGTCGAGTTGTTCCACCGTTTCGACTCGCGATGGAACGTGATCGTGCCCCAGGCGCTCGACGTGCCGTCGTCGCTGTACGAATTGACGCCCGTCCCGATATGGGATGCGTAATCGCTGTGCGCTTGCGAATGGCCGATGTCCTTTCCTTCGTCGAGATCTGAGTGCCCCTGCTCGTTGTTGCCCGATTTCACGGACGAGGCGGAAAAGATCAGATAATCGTCGGTGGAATTGCCGTTCGTGTCGGACACCGTGTACACGTTGGTCAGGTTCGTCCCGCCGGAATTGTCTGCCGAGGCGGACGTGGCGACATCGGAGACGTAGTTCGTTGTCGTATCGCCGATCACATCGTGTTTCTCGCGAGCGGACATCGACGAGAACTCCGTTTCGTTGCCGGCCCGGGAGTTGGAGTGGGTCTCGTAGTTCGAGTGATTCGTCCCTTCGACGTGCGACGTCGAACCGTTCGAAGTGCTGAATACGCCGTTGAGATTGGTGGAAGCGGCTGACGAATTGGTGTGATAGGTGGAATTGCCGCTGGAATCGCTGTCGGAGTCGGTCGTCAGCCGGGTCCAGCCCATCGGGCCGGTTGTGCCCGTTTCCGAATGCGTGTGCGAAGTGCCGGTGGACGTGCTGGTTCCGTCGACGCTGCGCGACGAAGACGACTGGCCGCCCGACTGCGAACCGCCGCTCCCCGACGATGAAAACGAGCTGTCGGACGACTGGTAGGTCCCGTGCTCGTGGGAGCCGGCCGAATTCGTGCCGCTCGATTGGATGGAGAATCCCGATCCGCTGCTGGTCGTCCGATACCGGGAAATGCCGTCGATATCGCTGGTGGTGGTGCCGGAAAACGACGCCGACGAGGTTTCGGAGCTGCTCGAGGCGCCATCGGCCGAGTCCTGGTCAGAAGCGCCTTCCGCCGTGTACGTTCCCGAATCGCTCGTAAGGGCGCGGGTGAATGAGTAGTTCGACGACGAGTTGGCGCCCGAGTCGCCGGTGCCGTTCCACGAGGAAGTCGCGACTGTCGATTGCGAATCATTATTTCCGGATTCGGAGAACTCATCGTGATGGTGGGATTCGCTGCCGGCGCCCGTCGACGAATCGTCGCTGGTCGCATACGTGCCGTCGCCGCTGCTCGACGACGAGCCGGAGGTAATCACAATTGCCGAATAATTTCCCGTTCCCTGATAGACCTGCGACTGCGAGGCGCCCGTGCGGCTGGTCGAGTAGGTTCCCGCCTCGGCCGAATGCGACGTGCGTGACGACGACACGGAACCGTTCGTGTCGGTGGTTGTCGAGCTGGAAGACAAGTTGAAATTGCCCGAGGCGCTGCGGCTCGTCGAACCTGATGAGGAAAACGTCCCCCACGAATTCGCCGTCGCGATCTGGCCCGACGACGTGCCCGAAGCAGCAGAGCTGGCGGTGGAGGTCCCCTGGATCATCGACGAAGTCGTGGTCGTTTTGGTGTACGTGTGGGACGAACCGCTCAGGCTGCCGATCAGCGACGAATGGGACGTGGATGAGCTCGTACCGGTCTGCGAGGCAGCGCGCGTCCCCGAGGACTGCTGGAAACCGGTGTCGGTCTGCACGAACTGGTCGACCGCTGCGTCGAGGGAGCTCGTGAAGATGTTGTGATCGGTGGAATCGTCGGTCACGGCCAGCGTCAGCGACATTCCTCCGGGCCCGATCGAACCGCTGCCTGTGCTGTTGCCGGTATACTGCGTGACGCCCCCGGTAACCTGCGACGACGTGTGGATATCGATCAGTGCCGAGTTGCCCGGCCCGTTCGACACGAAGCCGCTGGCAGAGTCTGAAGAGCTCCGCGAATAACTGGTCTGGCCGGCGTAACTGCTCGAAGACGAGAATGTGCCGGTCACGGATTGCGATCCGTCAGCATTTGTGACGTCGATCTCTTCGAACGACATGCCGTAGTTGCCGCCCCCCAGATCGAAGGCGCTGGCCGAGCTGCTGATGGCGATCATCACGCCGGGCTGCAGGACGTTCGTCGCCGCAACGCTCGACTGGGCGTTCGTGCTCCAGGTGAGATTGCCGCCTCCCGAACCGTTCGTGGTCGTGGAGTTGCGGGCGACGGTGCCGTAGCCGCCGATCGTAACCGAGGGCCCGTCTGCCCCCTGGGACGTGTTGGAAACGGTGACGATCGACGACGACCCGACGTCGGTCGAGTCGCTCGAGTCGTTGATCGTCAGCGAGCCTCCGGGAAGTGAGGTCGTTCCGGAAACCGACGCCGTGTCGTGGCTCGACCAGACGTAGCCCGTGTCGCTGACGATTGTACGCACCACGGCGGTGGGGCTCGCGGCCCCCTCGTCGCCGGCCGTGTGCTCGACGAACTGGTTGATGCGGTGGGTCGTCAGCGAGTCGTTCAGCGAACTGGCAATCGTAAGGCCTGCGTTGGTGCCCTGGGTCGTTACATGAACGACGTCGATCAGCGTGGCATCGACCTTGACGTGACGGTCGGTGGTCGTATGGGCGGTCGTTTGCGTGCCGTTCAGATCGCGGCTCGTCGTCGCATTCGTTTCGATGGTGGTAACCTGCGTCTGACTGAGCGTGCGGCCCGGGCGGGAATACGAAGAATCGGACGTTGCCGTCGATTCGAACGTAACAACAAAATCCAGGTGCCCGGCGCCGATTCCGCGCGTACCCACGTTCGAGGCATTCTGCTCGGAATGCAAGGTGGTGCTGGCGCTTCCGGACGCGTCCGACCACGAGTTGGAACGGTCGATGATGATGTTCTGATGGTGCGAGAACGCAAGCGCGTCCCCCGTGCCGTCGGGCGTCGTCGACAGTGTGGTCGCGTCGTCGGTGATGGTCGCCTGGCTGCGGTGGTCGGCCCCGCGGTCGACGGTCTGATCGAGCCGGGAGTGCTCCTGCAGGTGCCAGCCCAGCCCGACGTACGACGGGTTGGACGATTCGCTGGACGTGTTGATCGTCACATTCTCCGAGAACAGCCACGACTGCTGCTTGTGCTGGTGCGCATTGACGGCGGGCGCGCCCGAATGGTCCGAAGACGTGACGTCGTAATCTTCGGACGTCATCTGCCAGACCGGCAGCACCCCCGGCGTCACGGACTGATTCGGCAACAGGTCGATCGTTCCGGAACGGTAATCGAACGATTCGGCGGCGGTGAAAGTGCCATTTGCATTCAGCGCTTTGTCGCCGTGCGCGGTCAGCTCGGCGGCGTGCGTCCCCGAGCCTGTCGTGACGGTGGCGGGCTGCGCGACTCCGGCCGGATCTCCCGAGGAGAGGACGAACTGGAAGGTGTCTTCCTGCTGCTCGTCGTACGTGTAATGGATCTCGATGGAGTCGCCGGTCACGCTGAAGTCGTAATTCCGCCAGCCGGATTGGGACTTGAAATGTCCGTTCCCGTCGCCGGTCGTGATGGAGTACGTCGAGACCAGAATCGCTTCGCGATGCCACGTTCCGCTGCTGACGGTGACGTCGGTCGTTAACGTTGAAACGATAATCGTTTCCGTGGTCCAGACGACGCCCTCCCCGTCGGTCGTTGTGGTCGTGACGTCGCTGTTGGTCGCCGCGACCGTGTGTCCCGGGGTTGTCGACACCATGAACGGGTTCGCGAGCTGTTCGAACGACCGGAAGTTGATCGTTCCCAGACTGGAGAACAGGTCAATGGCCGCCTGTCCCGCGTTCTCGAGATAGGGCAGCGGAAACGAGCCGTCGGCGGGCGAGGTCACTCCTCCCTTGAGCACATCGCGGGCGTAGATCGCCGTCCCGAATTCCGGTGTGCAGGGGACCAGGCCCACGCCTCCAGCCGACGTCGCCTGCGAGAGCTGCGACAGGTAATCGTCTGTGGACGGTGCATTCGACGCGGCGGCCGGGTCATTCTGGTACGACTGGCTGTTCCAGCTTCCGTACGACATCTGGCCCGACTGGCTGTCATAGGTTCCCGCGCGCGCGGCAATCGTGATGGGCCCGGCCGGCAGCGACGCGGCGTTGACGTCTGCCGAAAACGTGCCGTCACCGTCGATGCTGGCCTGCGCCGTGCCGTCGGCATGGCCATCGCCGTTGACGTCGTACTCGACCGGCAGCGAAGAGGTCGACCCGGAGGTGCGGCTGACGTGCCCCGAAATATGAATAATGCCGGCGTCGCTCGTCTGAATGCCAAATTCCGCAGCGCCGCCGTCGGTCGGATCGCCGCGAGTCACGATGAGCGAGTCGACGGTCGCCGTGCTGGCCGCGGGAGCGGGCTGGTAGGTGAACGCGAACTGCTCCCAGTCTCCGTAGACGTATCCGCCGCCGGACTGGTGCCGGCCCGCTCGAGCGCTCACGGTCACACTGCCCGCCGCCAAATCGGCCTTCCGCAGGTCGATAACGAACGTGCCATTGCCGTCGAGATCGGTATTCACCGTTCCTTCGGGGTCGCCGTCGCCGGTGAGGTCGTACTGGACCGGAAGGTTGTCGAGCGCGCCGCTTCCCGAAACGGTTCCGCGGACGCGTGCGTCGCTGGTGATGCCGTCGCCGGCCGATCCCGTATCGTTCACCAGGCCGAGTTCCACGACTTCCAGGGGCGAGTCGTTCACGAGCGGTGCGGTGATCGAGACAATCACCCAGTCGCTGGCGACGGTCGCGTCTTTCCGCGAATCGTAGGCCGACGTGCGCACGCGGACCTGGGTCGTGCCGCCCGGCACAACGTCGTTGGGGATTACAAACTGGAAACTGCCATCGGCCGACGTCACCAGATTACTGCCATCGACGACGCCAGCCTCGTGCAGGCCGTATTCGAGCAAGACGTCTCCCGAGAATCCCGCTGGCAGCGGGGCCGTCCCCGAGAGAACGACGCCAATCGGACAGGAAACGGCCGTAGCGCCGGTCACAGCCCCCATCTGCAGCGGCGGGACGCTGTAGGTGTACGAAATCGTCTGCCAGGCGCTGGTCAGAAATGCGCCAGTTCGCGGGTTTTGTGCCGAAGCCTGAATCCGCAGCGTGACGGGCCCTTCGGAAAGCTGCGGGCCGCCGGGATCGACCGTGAATTCGCCGGTCACTGAGTCGATTGCAGCCTGGCCGTCGGCGACGCCGTCGCAGTCGACGTCGAAGTACACTCGCACGTCGCTCAATTCGCCGTGCGCGCGCGTGATTTCTCCCGAGACGCGCGGATCGCTGGTGACGCTGTCGTCCGGCGCCTCGGCATCGTGCGTGAGATGCAGGCCGGTGACCACGGGGGCCGAATACAGCGGCGGAGCCCAGGTGAAGGCCAGCGATTGCCAGTCGCCGTATTCGATTTCGCCGGTGTGACTGTCCCAGACGCCTGTGCGCAACGAGACGGTGACGGCTCCCGGAACGAGTAAGTCGCCGGGATCGACGACGAAATGCCCCTGATCGTCGCTGTACACCGTGCCGTCGGCTTCACCGTCGCCATTCGTATCAACCTGCACGCCGAGATGAGCCACGGGCATTTCGCTGCTGACGAGAGTTCCGCCGATGCGGGCATCGGTTGTTATGCCGTCGTCGTTGTGTGCGCCGTCGTCGCTGACGAGGTGCAGGTTTTCGATCGCCGGAGGCGTGGGTGGCGCCCAACTGAAGTTGAAGGTCAGCGAGACCCAGTCGCCATAGACGTACGCCAGGTGCGTCGTGTCGAACACGTAACTGCGGACGCGGATCGTGATGGGACCGTCTTCGATGTCGTCGTACCGGGGATCGATGAGGAAATTCCCCTGTGCATCGGTCGAGACGATTCCTTCCGGTGTACCGTCGTCGTTGAGGTCGTACTGGACGGGCAATTTGTCGAGCGGCTCTCCGGCATTGGTGAGCGAGCCGGTGACGCGCGGGTCGTGCGTATCGGGATCGTTGGCCGTGGCCGTGTTGTTGACCAGGTGCAAATTGTGCGCGACGGGCGCGGTGAACACGACCGGCGCATACGTGAACTCGAAGGATTGCCAGTCGCCGAACACCGAGCTGAAGGCGCCATCGGGCAGATGCACGCCGCGAAAGAAAACGGTGACAGGCCCCGCCGTCAGTTCCGGTTCGTCGGCAAGATCGACGCGGAAGGTGCCGTCGTTGGCCGTATAGACTGTGCCGACCGGCTCGTTGCCCGCGGACCAGGCATATTGAACGGCCTTGCCGGCCAGCGCATTCCCGTTCGACGTCAGCGAACCCGCGATGGTCGGCTCGCTGGTGATATTGTCGCTGTCGTCCCCCGTGTCATTGACGAGGTGCAGATCTCCCACGACGCTTGCCGGCATGGGGGCGTACGTGAAACTGAACGAAGACCAGTTTGTGGCGGTCGTCACTCCGCTGGAATCGGTCTGCCTGGCGCGAAATTTCGCGGTGACCGCGCCTGCGGCCAGATTGGCGCTGGTCAGATCGACGAGAAATGTCCCGGCGGCCGTGGTTGTCGTGGAACCGTCGGCGACCCCGTCGTTATTCAGATCGTATTCGATCGGCAGATTCGCCGGGTTTGCCGCGCCCACAACGTAACCCGTGATTTCCGGTTCGGCAGTGACCGGATTGCCGCTGGTGCCGGTGTTAAAGAGTAACCGCAACTGGTCGACGTAAAACGTCGCCTGCGGGCTGCCGGGCGGGCTCTGGCTGTACACGAACGACAGCGTCTGCCAGTCGCCGTAGAGCTTGTCGTTCGAGCCGGCCTGGTCTTTGCCCGCACGGACTTTGACGGTGACATTGCCATATCCGATGGCCGGCGTGCTGCCGTGGTCCTCGCCCATGTTGAGCGTGAACGAGCCGTCGGCGGCCGGCGCGAGCGACAGGTCGGCAGTGCCGTCGTTGTTGTAGTCGTACTGCACGATCAGGCCGGTTGCGTCGGCGGTGTTCGTCAAACTTCCGGCGACTGTCGCATCGGACGTGTTGCTGTCGCCCGCCGTTCCCGTGTCGCTGGCCAGGTGCAGATTGATGACCTGCGAGGCGACGGGGGCCTGGATGTAATTGAAGCTGATGCCGGCCCACGGCCCAAAGGCCATCTGGTTGGTGTACGTGTCGATGCGTCCTGCGCGCACCGAGAGCGTGCGATTTCCATACGCGAGCGGCGGGGTCGATCCCTGCGTCAGGCCCGGGTCGAACGTAAAGTTGCCGTTCTGGTCGGTCGTGGCCGTGGCTTCGGTGACGCCGTCGCCGTTGTAATCGACCTGCACCGTCAATCCCGATGCAGACCCGCTGCCTCCTGAAAACTGCCCGGCGATTCGTGGATCGCTGGTGATCGAGTCGCCTGAAGTGCCGGTGTCGTTCACGAGTGACAGGCTGGCGATCGAAGGCGGCGCCGGCGGCGCCTGGAACGTGAAGTTGAACGACTGCCAGGCCCCGAAGTTTCCATTGCTTCCAGCTCGAACCTGAATATTCGCCTGTCCGTAAGTGATGCCCGGTCCCGTCGTTCCCTGCCGCGCGATGTCGAGCTGAAAAGTCCCGTCGCCTGCTGTGGTCGTCGTCAGGTCGGAAGTTCCGTTGTGGTCGGCATCGACCTGAATCGTGAGTCCCGCCACCGAACCGCTGAACGAAGTCGAGCCGGCGATTCGGGCGTCGCTCGTGACGAGGTCGTTCGGGGCCTGCGTGTCATTCACCAGGTGAATGTTCGAAACGGAAGGAGTGGGGGGCGCGGGCGCCTGATACGCGAACGACAGCGTCTGCCACGAGCC
>JACQFH010000240.1 GCA_016200145.1 Planctomycetia bacterium
ATCACCCGTTTGGCTTTCGCCGGGAAGTTCGGAAAACCCGGCAGCCCGCCGAGAGCGTCGTCGCCCGGCTTTCGTTCGACCTGTGGCGATTTGACGACATCGTCACCAAACAGCGCCGGTTCCAGCAGCGACGCCAGCGCAACCGACCCCAGGCCGGCGCCCGCGCGGCCGAAAAACAGCCGGCGGGAGAGCAACTGCCGAAGTTCCAATGCAGGGTGCATGGACGAATTCTCTGTTTCGGATTCTACAGGTCGTCGAAGACTAACGTCCCTCTTCCGTCATGACGTGCTTCTCCCACAGATCGACGGGCATCGTGGAAATCGGAATTACTCCTTGGTGATAGACTCATCCAGGTTCAAAATAGTCCCCGCGACAACCGTGTACGCGGCGAGTTCGGCGACGTCGATGTTGGCGGGCCGCGCCAGGTCCCCGATTTTCGTGAGCTTGTCAGCCGCGTCCGGAATCCTGGCGAAACGATCGCGGTGAGACTGCCAGCCAGAGACCAGAATCTCGATCTCCCGGGGGCGGGGCGCTCGCGAAATTGCCAGGCGGAACGCCAGGGTGAGCCGCTCGGCCGGCGACGGTCCGCCGTGTGCCATGATCCGCTGCGCCAGGCCCCGCGCGGACTCGATGAACGTCACCTCGTTCATCAGGGTCAGTGCCTGGAGCGGCGTGTTTGTGCGCGTCTCGCGGACGACGCACGTTTCGCGACCCGCCGCGTCGAACGTCATCATCGTCGGCGGCGCGACCGTTCGCTTGAAGAACGTATACATGCTCCGCCGATACAGGTTCTCGCCTGTGTCCTGAACGTATTCCGTGTCGGCCAGTTCCTTCCACAGGCCTGCCGGCTGATAAGGTTTCACGGATGGCCCGCCCAGCTTCTCGACGAGCAATCCCCCGGCAAACAGCGCCTGGTCGCGCACCATCTCGGCCGACAGGCGCATCCGCGGCCCGCGGCCCAACAGGCGATTATCCGGATCCCGCTGCTGCAGCGCGGGAATTGACTTCGACGACTGGCGATACGTCGACGATGTGACGATCAGTCGCAGCAGCGATTTGACGTCCCAGGCGCCCTTCGTTCCCCCCCTTAGCAAGGGGGGGGTAGGGGGGGTGGCTTGATTTGCATTTGGGCCTTCAACTACCGGCGGCGCGACCCCCCCCGCCCCCCCCTTGCTAAGGGGGGGAGAGGAGGTGGTCGACATGAATTCCACGGCGAGCCAGTCGAGCAGTTCGGGATGACTCGGCCACTCGCCTTGCGCTCCAAAATCATCGACGGTCTTGACGAAGCCTGTTCCGAACAGCATCTGCCACATCCGGTTGACGGCGACCCGCGCCGTCAGCGGATTCGAACGATCGGCCACCCACCGGGCAAGGCCGAGACGATTATTTGGCGAGCCGGCCGGCAATGGTCCGAAGCTCGATGGGATTCCTGGCGAGACTTTCTCGCCGCGCTTGTCATATTCGCCGCGCACGAGAACGAACGTCTCCCGCGGCACGGGCATTTCCCGCATCACCATCGTCGTTGGGAAACTCTCGACGAGCCGCACACGATCTTTACGGAGCGATTCGACGCGCAGGTGTGCATCGCGAATCGGCCCGGGAGGGGCGTGCTCCAGGTAGCAAGTCTGAACCTTCCTCGCCTGCGCGGCGGTGCGGCGGACAGGTTCAATGGCTCGCAGCTCGCCGATCGACTCGGACGTCGCCAGAATTTGGGCGTCGGCTTCCGAGAGGACCTCGTCGTACACTCGCACGTCGTCGATCATCCCGTGAAAACGCCCTTCGGGACCGTTGCCTCCCCCGATCCGCAAGGGCTCCTTTGTGGCAAACGTCTGGTTCAAAAGATCCAACACAACGCGCAGTTTCTGCGGCTTGCCGTCGACAAAAATCTGCACGCCGGAAGCCAGTCGCGTTCCATCGTAGGTGACGAGGACGTGCTGCCACGAACCGGATGCGAGGGGCGTTTCGGTTTCGACCCGCAGTGCATCGTCGAGCCAGCGCTTGACCAGATTGAGCTGCACGCGGCCCCCATCCAGGACGACGTAGTAGCCATCCGCATGCTCGGCGTCGGTCATCCGCGAGACGATCGTTCCGCCACGCCCCGCCTCGGGATGAACCCAGGCGGCCAGCGAGAACTTGTCGTAGAAGCCAAACGCCCCGATGTCGCCAGCGTCGATGAACCGTTTGCCGTCGAACTCTCCCGCCTGGCCGAGCTTGCCGGTCCGTTCCGCCGGTTCACCGTCCTGCCACCTGGGCGCCGGGCGTTCCGCGGTCGCAGGCGGCAGTGCATCGAATGAAACGTGAGCGATTTGACCGTGCGTCACGGTCCAGCCAGCCAGGCCTTGCACGTCGAGTCCCTGCTCCCATTCCGCCTGCGACGCTGCCAGCTCGGGCATCAACTTGCCGAAAGCCGATTCCGCACCGGCGAGGTTCTGATCAAGCGATTTGAGTCGATCCTGCTGCTCATTCGTCGGAGTCTTGATCATCGGTGGCGAATTGCCGTACTTGATCGCCCGCCCATACTCGGGAACATTATTGAAGTAGGCGAATAACTGGTAAAAATCCTTCTGCGAGAAGACGTCGAATTTGTGGTCGTGACAGCGGCTGCAGCCCATGGTGAGCCCGAGCCAGACCGTACTGGTCGTGTCGATACGGTCGACGACGTACTCTGCGGCATATTCCTCGGGAATGATCCCCCCCTCGGCATTCCCGCGATGATTGCGGTTGAATCCGCTGGCGATCTGCTGGTCGAGCGTCGCGTCGGGGAGCATGTCGCCGGCTAGCTGCTCGACCGTGAACTGATCAAACGGCATGTTGCGGTTGTAGGCGTCGATGACCCAGTCGCGCCAGCGCCACATCGACCGATCGCCGTCGCTCTGGTAACCATTCGTATCGGCGTAGCGCGCGCCGTCGAGCCAGCGGACGGCCATCCGTTCGCCGAACCGCGACGACGCCAGCAGCCGATCGACCACCGTTTCGTAGGCGTCGGGAGATGAGTCCGCGAGGAACGTATCGACCTCTTCGGGCGTCGGGGGCAACCCAGTCAGGTCGAGCGAGACGCGCCGGATGAGCGTCGTTCGGTCGGCTTCCGGTGCGAAGCTCAAACCTTCCTTTTCCAGGCGCGCCAGGACAAACGCGTCGATTGCATTACGAACCCGATCGCGTCCCGTGACGGCTGGCGGGGCCGCGGCGACCGGAGGCAGAAACGCCCAGTGCTTCTGCCACTGCGCCCCTTGCGCGATCCATCTGCGAATTGTCTCGACCTGCGCCGGCGCCAGTTTCTTCCCGGACTTCGCGGGCGGCATACGTTCAGCGGCGTCGGCCGCAACCAGTCGCTGATAAAGCTCGCTGTGTTCAACGTCGCCGGGAACGAGCGCTCGACGGCCCCCCAAATCAAGCGTGGCTCCGGCTTCCGTATCGAGCCGCAGGTCGGCCTTTCTCTGGACCTTGTCGGGTCCGTGGCACTGGTAGCAGTTGTCGGAGAGGATCGGACGAACGTCGCGATTAAACTCGACCGACGCACCTGCCGGAGCGCCGCCAGGCTCCGCGGCCTGCAATGGGCGCCGACCGGCAGCCAGCCCGCACAGGACGGTGGCCAGCAACACAACCTTGGCGCGAACGCGGGCTCTCATCGTGCAATCAGCTCCCGATCGAATAAATGCAGATCCATTGATTGTACCAGTTTTGGACCGGAATTCACGGTCCCGATTGAACTGCACTTGGTCGATTTTCGCAGGGGGGCTAGAATCCGCAAAACCGGCTAATCCGCTCCCGAGTTCTCGCAGGGAATCGATCTGTGCGCATCGCCTATCTCGACTGTTCGACCGGCATCAGCGGCGACATGACCGTCGCCGCATTGATCGATGCCGGCGTCGATCTGCAGGCGATTCGAACTGCCGTCGATTCGCTCGGTTTGCCGGGCGTGGGGATCGCAACCCGGTCGGTGATGCGCTGTGCCTTCCGCGCAGTCCACCTGACAATCGAACACCCCGAACAGCACGCCCACCGGCACCTGGCCGATATCGTCAAGCTGATCGATGGCGCGGGGGCTATCACCGCGCGGCAGAAGACCATCGCCCGGCAGATTTTCGGCGCAATCGCGGCGGCCGAAGCCAAAGTCCACGGGACGACCGTCGAGAAAATCCACTTCCATGAAGTGGGCGCCATCGACTCGATCGTCGACATCGTCGCTGCGGCTGTCGGCTTCGATCTGCTGGGCGTCGACGAGATCGTCTGCAGCCCCGTGCCGACCGGGCGCGGGCAGGTGCGCATTGCCCACGGCGTCTGCACGGTTCCTACACCCGGCACGGCTGAGCTCTTGCGCGGAATTCCTCTGGTGGACGTTCCCGTCGACACAGAACTGACGACCCCCACCGGCGCCGCGATTCTCAAGACGCTCGTCACGCGGTTCGGCACGCTGCCTGCCATGACGATCGAACGCATCGGTTATGGTGCAGGGACGAAGGAGTTTTCCGATCGTGCCAACGTCTTGAGGCTGATCGTGGGGGATTCGACTGCCGCACCGGAATCCGATCAGGTTTGTGTACTCGAAACGAACCTGGACGATGTTTCCGGAGAGGTGATCGGTTACACCAGGCAAAAACTGCTTGCCGCCGGGGCGCTCGATGTGTTTACGACCGCCATCCAGATGAAAAAGGATCGCCCGGCCACGCTGCTGTCGATCATCTGCCGGCCCGAAGACCGCGACCGGCTGGAGGGAATCCTTTTTGCGGAAACAGGCACGTTCGGCGTGCGGCGTCATCTCGTCGACAGAAGCAAACGCCAGCGAGCCGAATGTCGCGTCGACACGCCCTGGGGCCAGGTGACCGGCAAATTGGGGCGCTTCGGCGCCAGCGTCGCATTTACTCCCGAGTTCGAATCGTGCGCCGCACTGGCAGCGCAATTTGCCGTTCCTCTGCGCGACGTGTACCGGGCTGCAGAGCTTGCCTTTGAGCAGAACAGAGAGGTGCTCGTGTCGAATCTCGGCTCGGCCGCTGCCGCGGTGCAGGAAACCGGTATGCCGAGCCACGACCACAGTCACTCTCACGATCATTCGCATGACCACGAACATTCGCACGACCACGACCACGGACATGATCACGGACACGATCATGATCACCACCACTAGCCACGGACGGCTTGTTCCATGTTCCCTTTCGAAATCAACGACAATCATTCACTCATCGTTCTCGGGCTGTCGATCGTCGCACTGGTGCTGATCTTGCGGCGAACCTTGCTGCGGCCGCGATTCGCAAAGTCCAACCGGTCTTCCCCCGAGATCGTTGAAAAGGACGATTCGATCGAACTGAGCACCGCGGCCGTCGTCGAGAAGCTCGAAGTGCGGCTGTACGACTTCGCTCGCGAGGTCGAAGGCCGGCTGCAGACTAAAATCGCCGTTCTCGACCGATTGATTGTCGACGCCGATCGCGAGATCATTCGGCTGGAGCAGGTGCTGGCCGAAACGCGCCGCAGCGGAGCGGCGTCCCCGCCGGGGTCGCGACAACCGGACGCGGTCGTCTCACCGACCCATCCCGACGCGGCTTAGGCGGGCGCGCCGACAAGTTCCACAATCGGATCGGCTTCTGCGAGCGACATTTCCGATCCCTGCGGCAGCGCCAGGCGAGTGGAAAGGTCGATTCCCAGCGAGTGCAGAATGGTGGCCGCCAGTTCGGCGGGAGCGACCGGCCGCTCGGCCGGGAACATGCCGCGGGCATCGCTCGCCCCCAGCGCCTGCCCCCCGGCCTGTCCATTGATGCGCGGCGTGCGCCCGAATTCACCGACCGCCACCACCAGCGTTTCCTTGAGCAATCCGCGCTGCTCGAGGTCGTCGAGCAGCGTGCTCATGACGCGATCGAAGTCGGGACACAGCGTATTCCGGTAATCGGCGATCGTCGCCGGCGCCCAGCTTGGGTTCGCATGGCAGTCCCAGGTGATCCGTCCTGCCAGACTGTCGAACATGTTCACCGTGACGAAACGCACTCCCTGCTCGACCATGCGCCGCGCCGACAGACAGGCACGCCCGAATTCGCTCTCACCATAGGCGCGTCGCGTCGCTTCCGACTCCGCCATCCAGTTGGCCGCGGCAGCCGTCCGGGCATAGTCGCCATTCACGATTCGTCCCTCGATCGACGACGCGGCGTCTCCCGCGACTCCGAATTCCGAATTCCGAACTCCGAATTCCAAACTCCCGTCCCACGGATCAAATTCCGGCCCCAGTTCTCCCGCCCGCTGCCCCTGCCAGATTGCCACGCCGGTATCCCCCAGAAGCCGGGGGACGACTGCGTACGCCGACAGTTCATTCCGCGACCCGAGCAACCGCGAGACGATCGACCCCAGACTGGGAGGCAACAGGTTGCCGCTCGCCAGGCGTCCCGCCAGCAGCAGTTGCTGCCCCGTTTCGTGAATCGGCGTGGCGTCGTGCGTCAGCGACCGGATGACCGTCAGTTTTTCGCTGCGCTGAGCCAGCATCGGCAGCGATTCGGCGAATTGCAGTCCCGGAGTCGCCGTAGCAATGGGCTTGAATGGGCCGCGGATCTCTCCTGGAGCGCCGGGTTTGGGATCGAACGTCTCGAAATGGCTCGCCCCTCCGGTCATCAGCACGAAAATGCAGCGCCGCAATCCTTTGCCGCTGGCCTCGGCACGGGCCCGCTGCTCGGCCGCAGACAGGCCCAATACGCTCAAGCCCCCCAGCCGCAGGAAATCGCGGCGCGATACGCTCCCCACGTCTTCGCGCTGTTCGGTTACGACCGCCATCATGGCACAGGCCCCCCTGTGTGAAACACTCGACTGACATCCGCCGCTCTGTCATTACGTAGCTTCGCCAGTCTATCATGTCCCGCGCAGGCTGAGAAGAATCGGCGGTCGACACAAGATCGCCGATTGCCCATTTCACGCGATCCGGGCCGTTTTCAGCGGTCTTCAGCGGCAAATATCGAACCCTACCGCTTTGGCGAAACTCAAGTTATTGTTACCGCAGCAGAGGTCATTCATTCGAGTGAGGAACGAGTCGTCATGAAAGTGCTTGTGGTCGGTCAGGGAGGGCGCGAGCACGCGCTCGTCTGGAAGCTGTCGCAATCGCCGATGGTCGAGAAGGTTTTCTGCGCTCCGGGCAATGCGGGAACCGCCGTTGACGGCGAGAACGTCGACATCGGCGCGACGAACATCGACGGGCTGGTGAAATTCGCTAAAGCCGAGAAAATCGGACTGACGGTCGTCGGCCCCGAGGCGGCGCTCGTCGCGGGGATCGTCGACGCGTTCGAAGCCGCGGGACTGCGCATCTTCGGTCCCTCGCGCCTGGCCGCCGAGCTGGAAGGAAGCAAAGTCTTCGCGAAAGACGTGCTGCGCCAGTCGACCATTCCGACGGCGGAAGCCCAGGTTTTTTCCGACGCCGAGGCGGCCGAGGCGTACATCGCCGATCGTGAAGAAGTCGCATTGGTCGTCAAGGCCGACGGGCTGGCCGCGGGCAAGGGCGTGACCGTCTGCGCCAACAAAAGCGTCGCCCTCGACGCGATCCGGCGGATCATGCGGCAAAAGGAATTTGGCGACGCGGGCAAGCGCGTCATCATCGAAGAAAAACTCGACGGCGAAGAAGCCAGCATCCTGGCCCTGACCGACGGCAGTACAATCGTCCCCCTCGAAACGGCCCAGGACCATAAGGCCGCCTTCGACGAAGATCGCGGGCCCAACACCGGCGGCATGGGCGCGTACAGCCCGGCACCCCTCATCACGCCGGCCCTGATGGACCAGATCATCGGTCAGATTCTGGTGCCTACCGTCCATGCCATGAAAAAACGTGGCCGGCCGTTCAAAGGAGTGCTTTACGCCGGCGTGATGATCACGCACCAGGGACCCAAGGTGCTCGAATTCAACACGCGGTTCGGCGACCCGGAAGCGCAGCCGCTGCTGATGCGGCTGAAGACCGACCTCGCGCAATTGCTGGTGGCGATTGCCGACGGATCGCTCGATGCGCTGCCCCCTCTGGAATGGGACCCGCGTCCGGCGGTGTGCGTGGTGATGGCATCGGCCGGCTACCCTGGCGACTACGAAAAGGGGGCCGTGATTCGTGGTCTCGATGATGCATCTCGCCTGTCGAACGTGAAAGTGTTCCACGCCGGTACCGAACTGCGCGGCGGCCAGCCGGTGACCAGCGGCGGCCGCGTGCTGGGCGTGACAGCCCTGGGGGACAATATCGGCGACGCCAAGCTGCGCGCCTACCAGGCCGTCAAGTGCATTCGCTGGGACGGCGCCTGGTGCCGGCACGATATATCGGACAAGGCACGAAAGTACTCGAGCGGCCCCGACGCCGGCGGCTGAACAGGTCGCGCCCTCACCGAAAGGAATCGATCATGCGTTGCCAGCGCTATCGCGCTCTGCCTGGAATTGCGTGCGTACTTCTCGCCTCGCTGGGAGTTTTCAGTTCTCTCGCGAAGGGCGCGGCGGCCGCCGATCATGCCGCGGCGGCGACGCTTCCCGCCGAAGTCGTGCAGGCGATCCGCGACGGAAACTCCGAGCGGTTGCCAGCGTTTCTCACCGGCGGAGGTGATGTCAACACACGAGATTCAGACGGCAACACGCCTCTGATTCTTGCCGCCCTCTATTCAAAGCCGGATGTCGTCGAGTTCTTGCTCAAGAAAGGTGCCGACGCAAATGCCGCGAATCGGGCCGGCGCCACGGCGCTGATCCGGGCCGCAACCGATCCGGCCAAAGCCCGGCTGCTGCTGGATGCTGGCGCCAAGGCGCAGGTCCGAACCGAACTGGGGAATACGCCGCTGATCCTCGCAGCCCGCCGTCACGGCAACTCGGCGACCGTCAAGCGGCTGCTTGAGCGGGGCGCTGATGCGAGTGCGACGAACGTCTTCGGCATCGGTGCGCTGCATACCGCGGCGGCCTCGGGCGACCTCGATTCCGTGCGGTTGCTGATGGAGCACGGTGCCGACGTCAATGCGTATCCGGAACTGAAAGTCCCGACCCACGAACTGGCGGCCGGAATGCGGACGCCCCTGATGTGGGCCGCGTACCGCAACGACGTACGCATGGTGCGACTGCTGCTCGATCGCGGGGCCGACCCGAACAAAGGGTCGAGCCTGGGGACGCCCCTCTCGCATGCCGCGTGGCACAACAGCACCGAAGCCGCACAACTGCTGATCGATCGCGGGGCCCGCGTCGACGAGCGGGATCGCGTGGCGAATTTCACGGCACTGCACTGGGCGTCATCGACCGACACGCTGAGCCCGCAGTTCGTCAAACTGCTGCTGGCGAAGGGCGCAGATCCGAATGCGGGTGGCGGTGACTCTGTCCCGGCGTTCCTCACCGTACAGCAGACTCCGGTGATGATCGCAGCGAAACGGGGACGGACAGCGCTCGTCATGGCGCTGATCGCCGCGGGGGCCACGTCGTCGGCCACCTCGGCCGCGCCCCGTGTTCCCGCCACGCGGTCGTTGCCCGACCATCTGGAAAATGCCGTGGTCGCCGATGCGGCCGAACGTGCGGTGGCTGCCCTGCAGGTGACCGCCGCCAAATCGGTCGAGTCGTTCGCCCGGCACGCCAGCCAGCAGGACTGCGTGTCGTGCCACCAGCAGTACCTGCCGATGGCCGCAGTCGGCCATGCGCGCGAACGCGCGCTGACGATCGACAAGGGGGCAGCGCAGGAGCAGATCGAACTGATCCACCGGAAATTTCAAAAGGCCAAGGACCCGTTTTTCATGGCCGAGCCCGGGCTCCAGGCAACCTTTCATCCAGACCCGGCGTTCAGTTTCGGCTACGAGGCCTTCGGCCTGGCGTCCGAAAAAGTCCCCCCGCGTTTCCTCACCGATGTGCGGGTTCAGCATCTCGCGATGATCCAGTCCGCCGACGGACGCTGGGAGGTGAACCTGCCGCGCCCGCCGATTCAATCGGGGGACGTCGGCGCGACGGCGCTGGCCCTGCTGACGATCAAGAACTATGGCTGGCCTGCACGCAAGGACGAATTCGCCGCGTGCATTGATCGCGGACGCAACTGGCTGCGCTCGGTTCAGGCGGAGACGAACGAAGAAGCCGCGCTGCAACTCCTTGGCTTGAGCTGGGCGGGCGAGCCGGCAGAAAAGCTCTCCGGCCTCGCCGAAGCGCTGGTGAAAAAGCAGCGCGAAGACGGCGGGTGGTCGCAGTTACCCACGCTGGAAAGCGATGCGTACGCGACCGGGCAAGCGCTTTATGCACTCGCCCGGGCTGCAAAACTGCCGGCAACCGATCGCGCCTGGCAGCGCGGATTGCGGTTCCTGCTGGCGACACAACACGACGGCGGAACCTGGCATGTGTCGCGCCGCGCATTTCCCTTTCAGCCAACAATGCCCAGCGGCTTCCCGCACGGGCGCGATGCGTGGGTCTCGGCCGCCGCCACAAGTTGGGCCGTTTTGGCACTGACGCAGGCTGTTGAACCGGGGAGCGAAACAAAATTGATCGAATCGAAAGCGGCAATCGCAGCAGCCGACATTCGGCCCGCGACGTCGGCGGCGCAAATCGATTTCGTGAAACAGATCAAACCGGTGCTGGAGCGCTCGTGTCTGGCGTGTCACAGCGGTGAGCGTCCGCAAAGCGGATTTCGCGTCGACAGTCGGGCCGCCCTGCTCAAACGAGGCGCAAGCGGCGAACCGGCGATCGTCGCCGGCCGCAGCGAACGCAGCCCATTGATTCAGTACGTGAGCGACCCCGAAGCCCTCATGGAAATGCCGCCCCCCGAACGGCGCGACCGCTTCCCCGCGCTCTCGAAGGACGAAGTGCACCTCCTCCGCGCCTGGATCGACCAGGGCGCCGAATGGCCGAAAGATGTGACTCTCACACCGCGCGCCGGCGGAAAATGACAATCGTGACCACGACACGCAGCCTTTGTGAAACGTGCGCTCACGTGCGGGAAATCGTCTCTGGCAAGGGCTCGCGGTTCTTGCTGTGCAGCTTGTCTCAGTCGGATTCTCGATTTCTGAAGTATCCACCGCAGCCGGTCGTCCGCTGCAACGGGTTCTTCAAACGAGACGTGACAGCCGGGCAAGCGCGGCCAGCCGGCACCTCTCCTCCGTTCCCGCCGGAATCGGCTGGATCAATGTAATGGCGTCCGAACCACGGCACGCCTCACGGCGTCGTGCTCTTCTTCGCCAGATACTTATCAAACCAATCCGCGAGCGTCGCCACGTCCGGCCCCATCTCGGACCAGCCATGGGCTTTTCCCGGCTTCACGATCAGCTCGCAGGGAACGCTGGCTTCCTTGAATTTGTCGATGATTAATTTCGACTGTTGCAGGGGGACGGTCAGGTCGGCGTCGCCGTGAATAATCATCGTCGGCGGATCGTCGGCCGAAACGTGATAGACCGGAGACATCTGCTTGCCGATTTCCAGGCGGCGGTCGCGATCGGCGATCATCACGAACGACCGCACGCTCTCGTCGAGCTCCTGAAAATCAAACGGGGCGCGCACTCCTTTCGAAATGTCGCCCCCCAGCAGCGTCAGCCCCGGCAAGCCGTAGTTGAGTAAATCGGTCGGCGGGAAGAAGCAGGCAACGGCCTGCACGCGGCTGGACAGTCGATCAACCGGGTCAGCCGCGTTCGGATCGCCCGCCGCGCCGGCCGTCCCCAGTAATAGCGACAAATGGCCTCCGGCCGATGCGCCGGTGACGCCGATCCGGTCCGCATCGAACCGATAGTGCACGGCGCGGCTGCGAACGAATCGGACGGCCCGGTGCATGTCCTCCACGATTTCGGGAAGCGAAAACCTGGGCGAACTGCCGTGGACCACCGTAAATACGGTGTACCCGCGCTTCACGTATTCCGACGCGAATACAGGTCGGATACTGTCGCGCGACGACCGCCAGGCCCCGCTGACGACGAGCACAATCGCCGCGCCGTTGGCGTTCTCTTTCGGCGCAAACACGTCGAGTGTCAGCGCCGTCCCGTGCTTGCGGCGGTAGATCACGTCTTCGGTGCGGGTATACACCTCATCGTCGGCCCGGACGAAAGATGCAGGCTGGCTGGCCGCCAACAGGGCACAGCAACTCACGAGAATCGAAAGACGATGCTTCATGGGAGGGTTTTTCGTTCGAATCAGGATTCTGATTTTCGGATTTCCTTCGTCATTTGATTTTCGTCATTCGTCATTTCTTCGCCAAGTGCTTATCGAACCAGTCGGCCAGAGTCAAGAGGTCCTTGCCGATGTCGGCCCAGCCGTGGGCGGCCCCTTTTTTGACCACCAGCTCGCACGGAACTTTCGCTTCCTTGAATTTGTCGATGATCAGCTCCGCCTGCTGAATCGGCACCAGCAGGTCGGCGTCGCCGTGAATGATCAGCGACGGCGGATCGTCGGCCGAAACGTGATTAACCGGCGAGATCGCCTTGCCGATTTCCTTCCGTTTGTCTTCGTCAGTGATCACGACAAATGCCTTGACGTTGTTGTCGTATTCTCTGAAATCGAATGGTGCGCGAAAGTCCTTGAGAATTCCGTTACCCAGCGCGATCTCCCCCGGTTTGCCGTAATTCAGGAAGTCGGTCGGCGGAAAGAAGCACGCGACCGCCTGCACTCGGCTGGACAACCGATCGACGGGGTCTTTGGCATCGGGTTTGCCCTCTGTGCCCGCCGTCCCCTGCATCAGCGAGAGATGACCACCGGCCGACGCACCCGTGATGCCGATGCGATTCGGATCGATCTTGTACTGTTCGGCCCGGCTGCGGATGAACCGAACAGAACGGTGCATGTCTTCCAGCACCTCGGGGATCGTGAATTTCGGCTGGCTGCCGTGAACGACCGCAAACACTGTGTACCCGCGTTTGAGATATTCGGCGATGAACCCGGCGTTGACGAAATCGTGCGACGAAAACCAGCCGCCGCTCACCACCCAAATGATCCCTGCGCCGTTCGCATTCTCCTTCGGCGTGAACACGTCGAGGGTCAGCGCCGTGCCGAACTTTCGTCCGTAGATGACGTCTTCGACCCGGGTAAACGGCTCGTCGGCAGCGTGCGCACTCGATACGGCCACGGTTGGGGCGAGCAGGCAGACACAGGCCAGGCAGATTCTCAGCACGCGCTTCATGGGAGGCTCCGAAAATGCAGGTTCAGAAAGAGTTGCGGGCGAAACGCCCCACGAATACCGAGCGCCTGACGCAGTACGGCCCATTCTATGGATTGGCGCAAACAGATGACAGTATCTGCGGATGGTGCTCGTGTCCCGATTTCAGATTCGCCGCGCACCGGCGCCCCGGCCGAGGGTTATTGACCGACCGGCAGCCGGTTCAGCGCGTACACACACGCCTCCCAGGGCTTCAAATCGAGGAACAGGCCGCGCGAATGCAGCTCGTCGCCGTCGCGATCGTAGACGTCAGTCCCCAGTTGGTCCTGGAGCCGCCAGACATGGCCCGCAACGTCGGCAAACGGAAGTCTGACCCGGCACTGGCTCTGGTGCTCGGAATAATTCACGGCCACGATCAGCCGTTCTCCGGCGCCGCGCTCCCAGGCGAAGGCGACGAAGCAATCGTTCGTCCAGTTTCCGTCCCAGCCGGAAGCGCACTCGAGCAAGCGCCATTGACCGTCGCGAACCACCGGCTGGCGCAAGACCGCCAGCAGCCGTTCGTAAAACCGGCGGAGCGCCTCGTCTGGCGGTTCGTCGGGAGCGCGGCCCAGATGGGGCGAAATTCGCTTCTTTCGTCCCTCGAACTGTCCCTGATGAAAGAATCGCAGGCCCGGCGACAGAAACGTGATGACGGCGGCGGCTTCATGCACGCCCGGCGGAAACGTCGCAGCGGCGCGGGGCTCGTCATGATTTTCGAGAAAACGGGCCAGCTTATTCTGGTAGTCGAGCCCGGCCAGAAAATGTTCGCGGACTGGACGGGCGTGGTGGTCGCGCAGGCGGTCGTACAGACGCTTGTCGTAGGCGTAGTCGAAGCCCTGCTGCTGAAGCGTCCATTCCAGGTCCCAGTAGACCTCGGCCATGAAACAGAAACCCGGCGATTGCGCGCGAACCCGCTTCGTTGCCTTCGGCCAGAAGGGCTCGGCCGTCAGGCCCCACGTGCGTTCGAAGACGTCGGGGAGTACGAGCATCGCCATATCGCAGCGGACGCCGTCGCATTGCCCGGCGATTTTTTCCAGCGTGGCGATCATCGCCTCCTGCGTGGCCGGGTTGCCGTAATTGAGCTGCAGCGTATCGGGCCAGCCGGGAAAGAATGGATCGCGTCCGTGCGCCAGCAGCAAGTCGCCCGCCTTGCGTTTCACCCAGGTGTAGTTCTTCGGAGCACGTGCCAGGTCGAGCTCCGCACCGCGGACGTAATACTCGGGATGCTGATCGACCCAGACATGATCCGGGCCCGTGTGATTGGGGACGAAATCGAGCATCAATTTCAGGCCGCGCTTTTTGAGCCGCGCCCGCAGTCGGGCCAGGGCCGCATCGCCCCCCAATGCCGCGTGCACCTTGTAGTCGGTGATTGCGAAACCGGAACCCGGGATGTCGTCGTCGGTCAGATCAGCCAGAGTTTCCTGAAATTCGTGCCGCCACTCGGGATTCGTCCGGGAAACCTGCCGAGCCGCCAAACCCGTCTGCCAGACGCTGAGCATCCAGATCGAGTCAAAGCCTATTGCGGCCAGCCGGTCGAGCTCGGCATCAGGGATGTCGTCAAGCGTGGCGGGCCGGCCCAGCTTGCGTGAGAATTCGGTCAGCCAGACGCGCGTATTGATCTGGTACAACGACGGATAAAGCGGCTGCGACACGATGGATCCTCAATAATCCCCAGAGACTCGACGAAAAATCGTCCGAACGCGATCCGGCTTGCCGTCTGTTCACGGGACGCGGCGCGTCACTTTCTTCTTCGGCGGCGCACTTCCCACTTCTCCCTGAATCTCGGTGACGCCGGAAACCTTGCCCAGCGCGAGAGCCTGTTCGGCAGTGGTCGTGGCAAACAGGTGCATGGCCCGCGCCACGACTCCCGTCCAGCCGGTCTGGTGGCTGGCGCCCAGGCCTGCTCCGTTGTCGCCGTGGAAGTACTCGTAGAACAACGGGTAATCGCGCCAGTGAGGATCCTCCTGGAACTTGCGGGCGCCTCCGAATACCGGACGGCGGCCATTCTCATCTTTCAGAAAGATACTGGACAAACGCCGCGAGATCTCTTCAGCCACCTGATACAGGTTCATCATTTTTCCTGAACCGGTGGGGCATTCCACCTGAAAATCGTTGCCGTAATACATGTAATATTGCAGCAACGCGCGAACGATCAGTGCGTTCACCGGCATCCAGATCGGCCCGCGCCAGTTCGAATTGCCCCCGAACATGCCGCTGTCAGATTCAGCCGGCAGGTACGAAACGCGATATTCCTGCCCGCCGGCCTGCATCACGAACGGATGGTCGGCATGGTAGCGCGACAGCGAACGAATGCCGTACTGGCTCAAAAACTCTCCTTCGTCGAGCAGCTTGACGAGCACGCGGCGGAGCTTTGTTTCATCCAGGATCGACGCCAGCCGGCGCCCGGCCACCCCATTTTTCGTCGGGTCATGGATGCTGCTGGTCAATTCGGGACGGGCCGCGAGGAACCGAAACATGCGCTCTGCCGCTTCGGGATATTGCCTGAACAATTCCCCCTCGAAGATGGTCGCTGCGCACAACGGCAGCAATCCGACCATCGACCGCACCTTGAGCCGCTGCGATCGTCCGTCGGGCAGCCGCAGCACGTCGTAGAAGAACCCGTCTTCTTCATCCCACATCCCGGTGTCGTCGCCGAGGTGCGCCATCGACGAGGCGATCCACAGGAAGTGCTCGACGAATTTGACCGCCATATCGACGTAATCGGCGTCGGTCGTTGCCAGCTTCGCGGCGATTTCCAGCATGTTCTGGCAGAACAGTGCCATCCAGGCGGTGCCGTCGGCCTGTTCCAGGTAGCCCCCGGTCGGCAACGGCGCGCTGCGGTCGAAAACGCCGATGTTGTCGAGCCCCAGGAACCCGCCTTCGAAGACGTTGCGCCCCGACCGATCTTTGCGATTCACCCACCACGTAAAATTGAGCAGCAGCTTCTGGAAGCAGCTCTTGAGCCACTCGCGGTCTCCCTCGCCTTTCTGCACCGCTTCCAGCCGGTACGTGAAGATTGTGGCCCAGGCGTGAACCGGCGGGTTCACGTCGCCGAAATTCCATTCGTAGGCAGGAATCTGGCCGTTGGGATGCATGTAGCGCTCGCGGAGCATCAGCCTGAGCTGCTCCTTCCCGAAATCGGCGTCGACCAGCGTGAGAGCGATTACGTGGAAGGCCAGATCCCAGGCGGCGTACCAGGGGTACTCCCACTTGTCGGGCAGCGAGATGACTTCGCCGTTATACATGTGATGCCAGTGGTCGTTGCGGGGCGCGGCTTTGCGAGACGCCTTGAACGGATCGGAACCCCGCTCTTCCAGCCACTTGTCGACGTCGTAGTGATAGTACTGTTTGCCCCACATCATGCCGGCCAGTGCCTGGCGCATGACCGAGCGCGCGTCGTCATTCAGCGATTTGGGGATCACGGTTGCGTAGAATTCGTCGGCGTCCGCTCGCCGCGCTTTCAAGGTCTTGTCGAAATCCGCCCCAAAGGCCTTGACCTGCTGGCCGTTCCCCAGATCGGCTGGCGCGACTTCCGACAGGCGCAGTCGGACAACCTGGCTGCCCCCGGCCGGCACGGTCAGCCGGTAATGGGCAGAGACCTTCGTGCCCTTCTTTTCGGGATTCACCGCGTCGGTCCGGCCGCTAACGACAAAGCTGTGAATGCTGTCTTTCACGTAGGGGGTGCGATTGGCGACCCCGAAAACCCGTTCGGTATTGGTTTCGTTCTCGGTGAATAGCAGCGACGCCTCTCCTTCGCAGTACAGGTAGCACTCTCCCAGCCGGCCATCCACGGCCTCCACGACATTTCTCATGGTGGGACTCGACACGTCGCGCAGAGTCGGGCGGTCGTGGGCCTCCTGCCACGACCACTGGTTTCGGAACCAGAGGGTCGGCAGGAGGTGCAACTCGGCGGCTTCCGGTCCGCGGTTGTGAATGCTGATCTGAATCAGAATGTCTTCCGGCGATTCTTTGGCGTATTCGACGAACACGTCGAAATACCGGTCGTCGTCGAAGACCCCCGTGTCGAGCAGCTCGTATTCCATCTCTTGACGCCCGCGCTTGCGGCTCGTTTCAACGAGATTGGCATACGGAAAGGCCGCCTGCGGATACTTGTACAAGTATTTCATGTACGAGTGCGTCGGCGTGCTGTCGAGGTAGAAGTAGTACTCTTTGACATCTTCGCCGTGGTTGCTCTCGCTGTTCGTGAGGCCAAACAGCCGCTCCTTGAGGATCGGGTCCTTCCCGTTCCACAGGGCCAGGGCGAAACACAACCTCTGCTTGTCGTCGGAAATTCCCGCCAGGCCGTCTTCACCCCAGCGATAGGCGCGCGACCGCGACTGATCGTGCGAAAAATAATTCCAGGCGTCCCCCCCTTCGCTATAGTCCTCGCGTACCGTTCCCCATTGCCGCTCGCTCAGATACGGACCCCATTTTCTCCAGGGAACCTTCTGCTCTCGCGATTCTTCCAGTCGTGTGTGTTCCGCAGTCATGGGGTACTCGCTTTCATTTCGGCCGGCGGGGCGGCTGACCCGGATCAGAACGGCAAACCCAGCAGAGATTTATAGTGACGCGGCACCGGCTCGAGGTCACAGTCGTCGGTGAGGTCGAACGGTTGTCGATGCTCCCAGGCCTCTTCGATCACCGGCACGATCCAGAAAGTCCCTTCCGGATCCTGAACAATCCATTGTTGCGATGACCTGTCTACATAAATTGAGACTGTCGGCTTCCTGAGGATTGTCATCATTACTCCTTTCGCATACGTACGTAACATCACAAAAAAAAGCCCTTCGACGCCTTACAGGCGTCGAAGGGCTGTCTTAGCCGGTTCCTGGCGTGCCCGCCATGGGCGCTCTTCAGAACTTCAGCGTGCATCCTATCGCCTGCCGATGGGGTCGTCAAGAAGTGACGAAGCGGCGACTCACACCAAATATGTTGCTGGATTCTAACCGATTCTTCCCGTGGCGCGGTAGTATTTCGAGGGACTTGACGATCGCCGGACTCGCACTGGCAGAACCTGGCCATGTCACTCTTGACCGGCTGTGTCTGCAGGGGACCCGGGAGCGACGTCGCTCAAGACCGGGTGCTCAAGACCTTGATCTGGCCCGCGCGGCTACAGAAGTTCGGCAATCGGCTCGCCGAATGGCAGAATCGGCATCGGCCGGCCGCGGTGATCGGGGAATGCCGTGTTGTTGTAGTCGATCCCCAGGTGACGGTAGACCGTGGCCCACAGGTCGTTCGGTGTGAGGGGACGATCCTTCGGATGTTCTCCCCTGGCGTTCGTCGAGCCCACCACCTGCCCCGTCCGCATACCGCCGCCCGACACCAGAAACGACATCGCCTGCGGCCAGTGGTCGCGCCCTGGCTGCATCACGCCGGTCTGGGTTCCGATCCCCGGGTTCAGCCGCGGCGTGCGCCCGAATTCGCCGGTCACGACCAGCAAAACCTTCTTGTCGAGGCCGCGGCGGTACAGGTCCTCGACCAGCGCGGTCACCGTGCGATCATAAATCGGAAACCGCACCAGCGCATCCTTGTACATGTGACAGTTGACGCCGTGGGAATCCCAGTTGTAGACGAGTTCTTTCGGCATCGGCTGGCCCGGGGCGATGCAATTTTCCCAGACCATCGTTACGAAGCTCACGCCGGCTTCGACCAGCCGCCGCGCCATCAGCGCCCGCTGGCCCCAAGGATGCATGCCATATCGTTCGCGAACTGCGGCCGGCTCTTGCGAGAGGTCGAACGCGTTGCGGGCCTTGTCGCTGGTCAGCAGCGTGAGCGCGCGCTCGTTGAATTCATCCACCGCGTGCATCGTGCCGCGCGCGTCGGAATGTCGGCGAATGCGATCGAGCCCCGACAGCAGGGCCACGCGGTCGTCGAGCCGGCCCTCCATTTCGCGGGCCAGCGACAGATTCTTTACTTCGAATTTAGGAGCGCTCGGATCGCCGACGACCGAAAACGGATGCGTTTCGGCCCCCAGGTAGGCGCTGCCGAACGCGAACACGTCGATATCCTGTCGTCCGGCATCGGCGCCGGAGACGTAATTCGGAATTCCCAGGTTGCGCTTCTCGCGGACCTTGGCGACAATCGACCCAACCATCGGGCTGTCATTCACCGTGTCCACAGGAGTCGCCGGAATGCGCCCCGTCAAAAAACGCTTGTGCCCCCCACCGTGATCGGCAAACTCGTGCGCGACCGAGCGCACGATCGTGAAATTGTCGGCCAGCTTGGCATGCAGCGGAAGATACTCGCACACGTCCAATCCCGGCACGACACTCGGAATGGGCCGAAACTCGCCGCGGTAGTCCACAGGAGCATCGGGCTTCATGTCATACATCTCCATGTGGGGCGGCCCGCCGGGCAGCCAGATGAAGATGATCGACGTGTCGTTTTCGACACCCGCGGCCGGCGCGGAATGCGCCCGCATCCGCAAGAGGTCCCCCAGCCCGGTTGACGACAGCCCCAGCGCCCCCGCCTGCAGCAGGCTGCGTCGGGAGATGGGACCGGGACAAATTTGGCGGCCGGGTGTCAGCATGGTGCGACTACAGGATTGATCGGCCCGTCAACGTACGGTTCAACAGCGAACTCATTCAGTATGACAAGTGCAGCGGGAACACGTCAATCGCTGTTGATGGGTCTCCGTTGCCGTTGTAGGAGTGATCTATGGCTGTAGCTGAATTCGCCAGAATTCAGGCGCCGGTCGACTTGCCCGAACTCTGGCGAATTCGGCTACATTGTCTGGTCGTCGCTTCGCCTTTCGGCGCGCATGGCCGAGACGCTGGAATACGTTGACACGCAGTATGGCACGAGCAGCGTCAGGCCCATTTGGAGGAGGCGGCTTCGGGTCACGTCCCCCAGGCGAATTGCATTGCCGTGATTGATCGTGATCAGCACCGCCCCAACCAGCACTGCGCACCACAGCGCCCGCCGCACGACGGGCCACTGGAGTGCCATCTGCAACCAGTCTTTCATCATGCCATTTGTACTGGATAGCGCCGAGCGATCAAGCCGGCCGTCGGCCCCAGAACAGGGCCAGCGCGACGCAGGCCACGAGCGGCAGCGCTCCGACCGCAGCAAACAGGTGAGGCCGAACCGACGGATTGACCTTCAACCATTCGCCGACTGTCCCCTGCATCAAAGCCAGGATCGTCCACAGCAGGAAACTCAGCGAACCTCCCACCTTGCCCTGGTGACGTCCCGAAAGCTCCTGATTCAGCGAATAGTAGATCGGTGCGACTCCCAATGTGCCGCAGGCAGTGACCAACAGCAATCCCAGCAGGAGATTGCCTCGCGGTTGATACGCGGCCGGAACGAGACAGGCCACCAGCAGAGAAAACCCGACAAACGTGACCAGCCGCGAACGATGGACATTCCACCCGCGGCCGGCCAGCCAGGCGACAATCCAGCCGGCCGAAAGGCTGCCCGCAAACGTCGACAGATAGTACAGCGAAGTGAAGTAATCGACGAATTCCTTGGTATACCCGTATTCGATCCGCAGCGTATCGGGCAGCCAGACGCGGATCAGGTGCCACGGCACATTGATGCAGATGACCGTCAACAGCAGCAGACACCAGCGGCGCGAGACGAAAACTCGCCACAGCGGAAGTTCGTCGATTTCCCGTGAAGCGCTGGAGCCCGCGCCGCTCTCATCCGTCTGGATCACGGGCCTCTGCACATCGTGCTCGCGAACCGCACAAAACCAGAGAATGGCCCAGGGAATCCCCATTGCTCCCATCGTCCAGCACGACATGCGCCAGCCACTCGAATCCCAGGGATCGATGAAGACGAGCGCCAGGGGCACCAGGACCTGCCCTGCCGAAGCGCCGCTCTGCAGAATGCCGTTGCCGCGGGTTCGCTCGTGTGGCGGAAACGTGCGCTGCGTCATCCGCAGGGCGCATGGCCAGTGCCCGGCCTCGAACAATCCCAGCAGAAACCGGCATGCGCCGAATTCTTCGAGGGTCGAGACCTGCCCGGACGCAGCCCCGGCCGCCGACCACGCTATGACGACTGCCGGATACAGCCAGCGGATCGAAACCCAATCGGCCATCACGCCGAACAACAGACCGCCAATAGCAAAACCGTAGCTGAAATTTCGCTCGGCCCTGCCGTAGCCCTCCTGGTCAGTTTGCAGCGACGCTTTGATCTCAAGAGAGTTCTGGGTAACCGCCACGCGGTTGGCGTAATTGACAAATGTCGCCAGAAACAGGATCCCGCTGATCAGCCACAACCAGGTGCGGGAACGAGGAGTCGCATCGGCAGAATTCATTTCGGGGCACTCGAGCGATCAAAAAATCTCGGCTGCGCCTCGACGCAAAACGGTGGTACGTTTTTCCCTCCGACCTCTTCGATTCTTCGACCCCTTCGACTCCCGTCACACCGGGTTGAACACGAGCCCCGTCTGCAGCTTCGGGTAAAAATACGTGCTCTTGGGAGGCATTTTCTCGAGCTTCGCGGCAATTTCTTCGACGTGCCTGATCCCGGCGGGCGGTACGAGGCACGCCAGAGGCACTTCCCCTGCTGCCTGCGCCGCGATCACTTCGTCGACCTGGTGTACGTAGCGGCACTGGGGCCCCTCGCGATGATGTGCCTTGAGCAGGTGCTCGAGCACCAGTTTGTGCAACAGGCTCACTCCCAGGCCGCGCCACTCGTCGCTCTGATCGGGAGCGAGCGTCTTCATGGGGCTGCCGTCGGTCAAACGCGCCAACAGCCACCAGCCGTCCGCGGTCGTCCCCAGTCCCAGCACGTCCTGCCCGCCGTCGGCGTCAATCAATCCCCACGTCTCGCGCGCCGCGCCGGCCCCCTGCCCTACGGTTTCAAGCGTGAAGTTCTTCCCCAGCGCGGCAATCAGGTCGCCTTTTGTCATCGGGCCGAGGCCCCCGACCAGCCGGTGCGTCGGCAAAATCACCAGCCCCGGATCGCTCATGCCGACAAACATCATCATCACAAAATTCGACGGGCTGTCGGGACCAACAAGTTTGCTCAGGGCATTCAGGGCGTCCCGAAAATTGATCGCCGTCTCGTACCGGTGGTGGCCGTCGGCGATGAACACCGGCTTGTCGTGCAGCATGTCGCGAACCTGGTCGATTGCTTCGTGATTCGAGACAGACCACAGCCGATGAATGACGCCCAGATGGTCGGTCGCCTCCAGGGGAGTAAGCGTGGCGATCGCCTTTTCAAGCGGCGCCTGCACGGCGTTCTCGTCATCCGGATAGAGCCCGAAGATCGGCGACAAATTCATTCCGCAGGCGGACAGCAGTTTCAGCCGATCTGCCTTCGGTCCGGACAGCGTCTGCTCGTGCGGAAAGACTTTTCCTTCGCCGAACCGTTCCAGCCGAATGCGCCCCAGGAAGCCACGCCGTGTGTAAGTCTTGCCTTCCCACGCAAATATCTGGTGGTAGACATACAGGGCTTCTTCGTGCTCCTGGATCAGCACTCCCTGATGAATCCACTTTCTCAAGAAATCTGCGGCCCGGCGGTATTTCTCATCAGGCATGGAATCGCCAGGCTCGTCGCGATTGAGCTCGAGCCGGATCACGTTGCAGGGGTGTTTTTCGTACAGCTTTTCCTGAAAACCGGCGTCGATCACGTCGTAAGGCGGACAAGTCACCTCCGAGAGGTCGCCCACCTGCCCAACATCGTACCTCCAGCCTCGAAATGGATGCACATCAGCCATGAATCAACAGTCCTCAATTCGATCGGTGCGTCGCGTTCAGGACGAACTGTCGCACCAACGCCAGATCTTTGCAAGCGACTGATGATTCGACTCCGCCGGCGACGTCGACGCCCCAGGGCTTGACCGTCGCAATCGCCTTGGCCACATTCTGCGGACGCAGTCCGCCCGCCAGAATCAACGGCGGCCATTCGCCCGTCTTGTACTCGCGCCGAATCGTCTCCCAGGGGGCGATTTGCCCTGTTCCGCCGTAATGACCCGAAACTTTGGTGTCGAACAAGCAGGCCCACAGCGCGGCGCCCAGCAGGCGGCACCGATCCAGGTAATCTTCGACATGCTTCAACCCGTCTTCGCCGACGCGAAATGCCCGTACGATCCGGAATTCACCTGCCAGTTCAGCGACAAATTCCGGCGGCTCATCGCCGTGCAGTTGAATCGTCCTCAATCCGCATTGCTTCGCGATGGCGCGCACGTCATCGGCGGCATGATTCACGAATACGCCGATCGGAACCGTCTGGGGAGGGAGCGCAGCCACGACCTCCGCGGCCGTGTCCGAAGCAACGACTCGCGGGCTGTTCGCATAGAAGTTTAACCCGATCGCATCGGCTCCCGCCTGTGCGCTGGCCAGTGCCGTTGCCACGTCGCGAATTCCGCAGATCTTCGTCCACATGATGATCGACTTTATGGGAATGGACGAACACCTGCAATCGGTTCCGCGAAGTGCTACGATTCGCGCATGACGACACCTGCATCGCACAGTTCCGAGCGCGCGCCGAACCGGTTGATCCACGAAACCAGCCCGTACCTGCACCAGCACGCACGAAACCCGGTCGACTGGTATCCGTGGGGACCCGAAGCACTTGCTGAGTCGAAACGTCTCGATCGGCCGATTTTTCTCTCCATCGGCTACAGCGCCTGCCACTGGTGCCACGTGATGGAGCACGAGAGCTTCGAGAACGAATCGATCGCGGCGCTGATGAACGCCCATTTCATCTGCATTAAGGTTGACCGCGAAGAGCGACCCGATCTCGATCAGATCTATATGAACGCCGTGCAGCTCATGACCCGACGCGGGGGCTGGCCCATGTCGGTGTTTCTGACCCCCGAACTCAAGCCGTTCTACGGCGGCACCTACTGGCCTCCCGAATCGCGGATGGGCATGCCCGGCTTCCGCGACATTCTCGTCAAGGTGAATGAAGCCTGGCTCGAGCGCCGCGGCGAACTCGCACACAGCGCCGAAGAGTTAACGTCTGCCGTACGCGAGATCGCGACACAGTCGGGGGAGCGGGCGCCGCTCAACGAAACTCACCTGCGTCGCGCGATGCAGCGGCTGATCAGCATCACCGACCGCCGCTTCGGCGGCTTCGGCGGCGCGCCCAAGTTTCCGCACGCCACCGACCTGCGCGTTCTGCTGCGCTGCTGGAAACGTTTCGACGATGCCGACGCGCTGGCGGTTTCGCGTCTCACGCTGGACAAAATGGCGAGCGGTGGCATCTATGACCACCTCGGCGGCGGCTTCCATCGCTATTCAACTGACGAGCGCTGGCTTGTCCCGCATTTCGAAAAAATGCTGTACGACAACGCGCTGCTCGTGCCGGCGTATCTGGAAGCGTTCCAGGCGACCGGCGAACCGGACTATGCGCGCGTCGTTCGCGAGACTCTCGATTACGTACTCCGCGAGATGACGCAGCCTGACGGGGGGGTTTGCAGCACGCAGGATGCCGACAGCGAAGGGGAAGAAGGCAAGTTCTTCGTCTGGACCGAAGGCGAAGTCGAACATCTTCTCGGCCCCGCCGATGCCCGGGTCTTCAACTATTGCTACGACGTGTCTGCCGACGGGAACTGGGAAGGGCATTCGATTCTGAATCGGCCCAAGACTGCGGCACAGGCGGCGAGGGTCCTGGGGATCGATGAAACTGAGCTGGCAACTGTGCTCGATCGCTCGCGACCCAAGCTGTTTGCGGCGCGTTCGCAGCGTATTCCACCGAGCCGCGACGACAAAGTCCTCGTGAGCTGGAACGGCATGATGATCTCGGCAATGGCGATGGCGGCGCCGGTGCTGGGTGACGAAAAATATGCGCAGGCGGCGCGCGCGGCGGCCGACTTCCTGCTGAAGGAGATGCGAACGCCCGATGGCAAGCTGTGGCATTCGTACAAAGACGGTCAGGCTCGCTTCAATGCGTACCTCGACGACTACGCGCACCTGATCGACGGTTTGATCGACCTGTACCAGGCGGTCTTCGATCCGCGGTATCTCAAAGCGGCCGTTTCGCTGGCCGAAAAAATGATCGCCCTGTTTCACGACACGGCCGACCACGGGTTCTTCTACACGTCGAGCGACCACGAAGAACTGATCGCCCGCAACAAAGAAGCGCACGACGGATCGACCCCTTCGGGGAACAGCATGGCCGCCTGGGCGCTGCTTCGTCTGGGTCGCATCTGCGGCCGGGCCGATTTCGAGGAACTCGCCGTGACGACGCTCGAATTCATGTCATCGGTGCTGGCCCAGTCGCCAACCGCCGCCGGACAGGCGCTCGTCGCCCTCGATTTTCTGCTCGGCCCCACGCGCGAAGTGGCAATCGTGGATGGCAGCCGCTCCGAAGAGACCGCGGAAGTGCTGGCCGCGCTTCACCGCCGTTTCATTCCCAACAAAGTGATCGTCCGCGGGACAGCCGCCATGAAGGACGATTTCCTCCCCGCGCCGCTTAAGCCGCTGCTGCAAGGCAAGACATCGCGCGGCGGCAGCGCCACGATTTATCTTTGCGATCACGGCACTTGCGGGCTGCCCGTCGTCGGCGCGCAGGGCCTTGAAACAGCGCTCAATTGAGATCTGCGCGACATCTCTCCGCCCAAGCCGGCTGCTGTGCAGCCGCGCTTGAATGACGACCGCCTGAAGGCGGAACTACGAGGGGCTATCCCAGGATCTTTTTTCGCAAGTCCGTGAGCAGCTTCACCGCCATGCCGATGTCGGCTTTCTGGCGCTCGCGGTCGTGCGCGATTTCGCGCTCGATCGTCAGCGGGCCGGTGTAGCCCAGCTCCAACAGCGTCCGCAGGTAAGTCTCCATCCCCACGTCGCCGGCACCCAGCGGGACTTCGACGCCCCATTCCTTGCCGCGCTTGTCGGCGGCGGCCCATTTGGCATCTTTACAGTGTATGCTCCGCACGTACTTGCCCACCTTCTTGAGGGCTGCGATCGGCTCGCCCGATCCGTACAGGATCATGTTGGCCGGGTCGAAGTTGATGAACAGGTTGTCGCGCGCCACGTCCTGGATGAACTCCAGCAGGTGATCGGCCGATTCCTGTCCGGTCTCCAGGTGCAGGTTCTGACCGTTCCCCGCGACGTGGTCGAGCAGGTCGCGGGTGCAATTGATGAGGTCTTTGTAATCGCTCCCTTTTCGATCGGGAGGAACGAACCCGATGTGCAGTGCGACCGCGCCGCAGTGCAGCAGTTTGGCGAAGTCAGAGATCTCCGTCATCTCGGCCAGTCGCGCCGCTCGTGTTTCGCGCGGCACGAGGCCCACCGTGCGGACTGTCGTGGGAATGTCGGCGTAACTTTCCCCGTCGAAGCCGCCGAACACCGCCGTGACGGTGATTCCGGCCGCCTTCGTCTTCTTCAGAAACGCCTCGGCCGTTGCGGGCGTGCGTGTCTGCTTATGCGGCGAGTGGATCTGAACGGTTGGCACGCCCAATTCCTGCGCCACGTCGAGCCGCACGCCCAGCCCCGCGTCGACAGAAGTAAAAACGCCGATCGGCCAAGTCTGCATGATGTGTCTCCTGAAGAATGCGGTCGGTGCCGCGGCCGCTCGAATCGGCCGGAGCGCTCTCGGTTGGTTTCCTAATCGGTCACATATTGATATGTTGACATGTCGGTCGCGGGACGCAAGGGTTGCGACTCTCGCGGCACCTGCACGAAATACGCTACGGCTGGGAAAACGTCAATGATTGCCGTGAAGAACCTGTTGTTGCCTGTCGATTTCAGCGAGCCGTGCCTGAAAGCCACGGAGTACGCGGTCTCGCTGGCCCATCGCTTTCAGGCCGCGCTGCACCTGTTGCACGTAATCGAGGACCCGGTCGTCTATCTCCCGATGTTCGAGAGCTATCCTCTGCCGACGCGCGAGCAATTCGAGACGTATGCCCAGGTTCGCCTTGATAACTGGATCCCCGCGCAGGACAGCGAAGGCCTTCGCCTGGAAACCCATTTCCGACACGGCGCTCCGCACATCGAAGTGATCGACTACGCCGAAGACAGCCAGGTCGATCTGATCATCATGGGAACCCACGGTCGCGGAATCGCCGCGCATCTGCTGCTGGGTAGCGTCGCGGAAAAAGTCGTTCGCCGCGCGCCGTGCCCGGTGCTCACCGTGCATCCGACCGGCAGGCAGTTTGTTCATCAGTGAGGGCGTGGTGGACGAGGCTGCGTCAGGGAAGACAGGCAAAAGTGTTTAGCCTCGGCCCGAGAGGGGAGCGCGCGTCGAGTATCACTTCACATACGATTCAATCACTTCACACAGCCATTTTCTTACTGCTCTCCCTCTTGGGATAAGTCGCTGACCGCAGGCAATGCGGGAATCACGGATTGAATCACAGGAATCATGACGCATGATCGGCAAGACGGTCGGCCACTATCGGATCACATCCAAGCTCGGTTCCGGCGGCATGGGAGAGGTTTTTCTGGCCGAAGACACGCGGCTGGAACGTAAAGCGGCGATCAAGGTTCTACCGGGGGAAATGGCCGCGGACCCTGAGCGACGACAGCGATTCCTCACTGAGGCCAAAGCGGCTTCGGCGCTCAATCATCCGCACGTCTGCATCGTCTATGACGTTGGTGAGACGGATGACAGCCGGCCGTATATCGCCATGGAATTCGTAGAGGGCCAGCCGCTCGA
>JACQFH010000014.1 GCA_016200145.1 Planctomycetia bacterium
GACAGCGAGATGTGCCAGCGCTTCCAGAAGTCCGACGGGTCGAGCGCCTTGTAAGGCGAGTTGAAGTTCTGCGGGATGCGGATGCCGAACATGTAACCGAGCCCCACGGCCATGGTGCTGTAGCCCGAGAAGTCGAAGTACAACTGGAAGCTGTAGCCCAGCACCGCCAGCCATGCCCCCAGCGACGAAAGCTGGTCGTACTGTTTCCAGGCCGGGTCGACGAACGCCGCCAGCGTGTCGGCCAGCAGCACTTTCTCGGCCAATCCGTAGACGAAGTACGAGAGACCCAGGTCGAGCCAGCGCTTGCGATCGGCCTGGCCGAGGTTTTCGAGGTCCTGCTCGATCTGGCGGAAGCGGACGATCGGGCCGGCCACCAGTTGCGAAAACAGCGAGACGTACGCCGAGAATTCGAAGATGTTGCGCGTCGGTTTGATCGTGCCGCGGTAACAATCGACGATGTAGCTGATCGTGTGAAATGTATAGAACGAAATACCGATGGGCAGAATCACGTCGAAGCGAAGCGGCACCGATCCCGCGCCGAGCCAGTGGCACAGACCGTCGGTCGACGACAGCAGAAAGTCGGCGTACTTGAAGAATCCGAGCAGCGCCAGGTCGATGGCGATCGGCACGACGAGGCAGGCCCGCCGGGCGCCGGGCGACGTGTATTTCAGAAAGCCGAGCCCCGCCAGGTAGCTGACGAGCGTCGAAAACGCCATCAACAGGCAGAAGCGGGCGTCCCAGTAGCCGTAAAAGACGTACCCGGTGATCGTCAGCCAGATGTAGCGGGCCGACGCCGAGCGCAGCATCCAGAACACCCCGTACGTCACGGGGAGAAACAGGAACAGGAAGATCAGGCTGTTGAACAGCAAAGCGGCAGTCTCCAGTTACAATCCGGGGAACCGGGGAACAGATCGCGCCGGCCCGGCCGTACCGAGGGGCTGAGCTGTCGACTTCGACACGGCCTGCGACGGAGTCTGCGCCGATTGCGTGGCGATGCCGTCGGCCAGCAACTCGGCCATCCGAGCGGAACCAGCGTCGTTAAAGTGCACGAGGTCGCCGAACAGACCCCGCTGGCCGGTCAGGGCGGCGTCGACGTCCACGAGCGGAATGCCTTCCTGCCGACCCAGCTCGCGCAGCGCCTGATTGGCGCGTTTTTCGAATTGCGACATGATCTCGGCCGTGGGGCGCGAGAATTCGGCCCGCATGTCGTGCAGGTGCGGCAGGTCTTCTGTCCGAGGCGGAAATGTGGCGCTGATCGCGTGCGTGACGATTATCGGGCAGGCCCCGCTTTCGCGGATTCTGCGGACGAGCGTGGCGACGTCGTCACGGTACTGTGCGAGCCGGTCTTCAGGGACCGTCGTGAAGAACCACGACTTTTCGTGAGACGCGACCTCGCGTTTCAGTTGCCAGTCACGGCGGATCGAACGCACCCAGAACGGAAGCTGGCGATACAGGCTCGAGGCGCGGTCGACGAGGCGCAACTGGAATTCGGGGTGAGCCGACGCCAGCTCGGATTCGGGCAGCACTCGCGGCGGTTCGGGCGCCAAGTCGCGCAGATAAAACACGGGCGAGGCGTAGATCACCACGATCCGGGGCTGGAAGCGGCAGGCCCAGTTCTCCCAGAACGACAGCATGCTGGCCGCAGTCATACTGGTGATGCCGCCGTTGACGACTTCGAAGTTTCCGCGCTGCTGCAAGATCTCCTGCAATTGGGCCGGGTATTCGCGCTGGTTCGATTCCAGAAGCCCGAACGTCTCGGAAGCGCCCAGCACGAAGACGCGATTGACGTCGGCGGCCGGCCGCTCGGCGATCTCGGGCCCCCGGAATCCGTATTCGTTGAGCTTCCACTTGCGGAACAACCCGTGCGGACGGCCGCGGAACCCCCAGCTCTCGCGGAGCTTGAGGTCGTACTCGTTGTCGGGGCTCGCGAGGAACGGCACGCCGAGATGGATCGTGTCGTCGAGGCGCGCCATTCCTTCGACACCTGCCAGAAACAGCAGGAGCGCGCCGAAGCGAGCAGTCGAACGCATTGTGAATGCCTTCATGTCAAACCCCGGAAATCGCCGCGTGAGCACCAACCGCAACCGGCACTGCGCCGGGCGCGCATCGACAGGTCGAACACGATTCGGCCCGTTCGGCAGAATCGAAACGATCGCTTGAGAACCGCGGAACGGCCTCTCCCAGTTCGGCCTGGTGAACGAGGTCGGCCATCTCGCGTGCCGTCACGTAGTAGTACTTGAGCTGCGGATGCTCGTCGGCAAGCTGCCTGAGGCCTTCGTGAAAACGGCGCATCGGCTCGCCCAGGAACATTTCCAGGTTGGCTTCCTGAGCGCCGTGCGTGTGCAGCTTGATGAATCGCCAGTCTTCACGCCCGGCGACCGCGACTCCGGCAGAGGCCCAGAGGTTCAATCGTTGCAGCGTAGCCGGGCGCCGGCCCGTCAGGTCGCCGTTCTCGAGGCGCGGGAAAAGTCCCAGTTTGCGACTGCTCCAGTCGAAAGCCAGCGGGCCCTGGATCATGAGCAGGCTGTCGTCCGGTGCTTTGCGCCCGACGCGGGCGGCGATTCCCGTGTCGTGCGATTTGGGTTGCCGGGGATCATCGACGGCATAGTAGATGCTGTTGATCGTCTTCGTCTGGCACGGATCGGGGGCGGCCGGCATCGTGAAGTCGGCGTAGCAGCCCGTTTCCCGCAGGATGGTGATTTCGTCGTTGACGCCGCACCAGTCGCCACAAGGGTGCGAGTTGTCGAGGGCCCAGTTTCCGTGAATGAAGCCGTACGTGATCTGGCCGGGGCGTCCGCGCTCGAGCAGTCCGTGCCGATCGTGAAGTGTGCGAACGTACGTTTCGAGCTTGTCGCGCAGCCCCCCGGACGTGTCGTGCCGGTGGTGCAGGTGGACGTCGACGTCGCCGTACCCCAGGCGGCACAAGCCGGCAATCTGCTCGACGTGCTCGGCGTCGTATTCGTCCTGCGGGTAAAAAAACGTGTGCTGCGGCGGGCGCCCGGCCGAATCGTGAAGACCGGCGGTGACCCGCGGAAAGTCGTCGACCCAGCGCGCGACGCGCGCGTCCTGGACGTGCCTGGCGGGACGGCGCCACATCGGCTCGTAGTGATCGCAAACGCACAGGAACAGGTGCGTCTCGCGGTCCGGATGCCACGTACGGGGCTTCAGCAGCCCTGGCAAGCTGGTCAGCGGAATGCCCCGAATCCTCATGAGGGGACCTCCCATTGCGAATTGTGATCGTGCCCGGTGGGCGCTGGCGACGACAACGAGCGGCGCAGCACCCGGTTGCGAAATTCGGCGTAAAGCGGACCGGCGATCGTCTTGGCGGCTTTCTTGATCTGCCACAGCGCTGACTGCCGCAACCGCGGAAAGATTTTTCCGGCGGCGATGGCCGCGACGGTCTCGATCGACACGCTGCGGTCGACCGAATAGCGTCCCTGGACAGTGCAGCCGTCGATGAGGTAAGTGCCGGCCGTCGGTTCGGAAGTGAACAGAGTGCGAATCCCGGCTGCGGCCGCCGCTTCGGCGACGCGGCGCGAGAAAAAGCCTCCGGGAACTGAGGCGGTCGTGACCGGCTCTCCCGTGATTGCGGCAAGGACGTCGCAGCTTCTTCGCCATTCGTCGACAAGCTGCGTCCGTGTGCAGGCCGACATCCGCGCCGGATGGCTGCACGAGTGGCTGCCGATCACGTGGCCGCGCTGGTGCAGCTCGCGCATTTCACTGCTTGTCAGAAAACCCGGTTGATCGAGGAAGTCGGTCGTGATGAAGAAGTGTCCGCGCCAGCCGCGGGCTTCGAGCAGGCCGGCCACGGTGGCATAAGCCGAGCAGCCACCGTCATCGAAGGTCAGCAGGCAGGGGGCAGATCCGTCGAAATCAACGGGGTCCATCAGTTTTTCGGTCAGAGTCCCGGCCGCCGAAAAAGCGGACCGGGACACATTCGCGATGTTCGTGGGAGCGCCGCCGCTGCCTGTCGGGGCCCTGTGGTGCGTCGCCGATGCGAGCAGCGTCGGCAACGAGGCCAGCGCTGCGAGGTGCCGGTGGAATTCGGCCTCGGAGAACTTGTAGTGTGCGGCGCTGGCGCCGGGGAAGCCGCTCGAGTCGAAGGCCCCGTCGGGCACGACGTCATGATAGATGAGGGCAATCGGCATGCCGCCTCCTTCGCCTGGCGGCGAGTCGCCATTTCACGTATTCGGTGAGCCAGGGCTGGCCCCACGTCTGCGATGGTCGCCCGGCGGTCGGCAGGACCTGCGCCTGGCCGTCGGCAACATCAAGCAGCAGGTGCTGCAGCTCGTCAAGATTGTCGAAGACCATTCGCTGCTGAATGACGATGTGCGATTCGTGCCGTTCGTCGAACTCGGTGCGGATGTCGCCGTAGATCGGGCCGGTATCGACGCCGGCGTCGATCTTCAGCAGAGTCATTCCGACTTTCTGCAGGTCGCTCTGGGCCAGGGCCCAGAAGCAGCCGTGCGAGTTGCGGTATTCCGGGCACACACCCGGATGCATGACGAAAGTGCCCAGCCGCGGGATTTCGAAGACATCGCGTTTCAGCAGCATCTTGCAGCGCGCGATCATCAGGTCGGGGGCCGCGCCGCGCAGAAACGACTGCACCTCGGGCGAATTGGGGCTCGTGGCGTGAATGACCGTCGTCTTGTCGGTGAGTGGTGCGTAGCGGCTGCACAGCTCGGCGAGGCGCCGCGATTCCCAGTGCCGGTCGCCCCGTTCGAGGGCCAGCTTGTAGTACAGGCGGAAGGCCAGCACGTCGAGAGACCGCAGTGCTCCCGTGCGCCGCATCTCGCGCCGCAAGCGGCCCCACATCTGCCTGGTCGTGCCGTGCAGAATGATGAGGCCAGCCAGATCGGTGAACGACGACAGCCAGCGGGCCATCCCCTCGGTATCGAGGCTGGCGCCGGTGTGACAGATCAGCACGGTTCGCATCTTGGCCACGGGAATCACTTTCGTTGATTTCAAATCAGGCAAGCTCGGTAGCCGTCGCGGCGTCGCCGACCAGGCAATCGAGAATGTTGGCGAGTTGACGGCTCTGGCTGACGCGATCGAGCCCGTCCAGATTGGCGAAAGCCTCGGGCAGAGCGAGCCCTGAGGAGCGGCACTCGAGCCGAAATTCCAGATGGTCGGCAATGCCGTTCGCGTCCGCGGGGTCGAACAAATCGGCGTTCGAATGCCGTTCGAGCAGATCCCACAATTCGCCGGGCGGAGTGATCGCCATGATCTGGCGCCCGACCGCCAGATACTCGAACACTTTGGCCGGCAGGATGCGTTCGGCGCCAGGCAGGCCCGACAGGCTGACGAGCAACAGGTCAGCCGACTGCATCAGGGCCACGGCGTCGCGGTGTTCCAGGTAGGGGACCTCGCGGAGGCAGCCGATTTCAGCATTCAGTTTCGTGAGGACTTCCTGTTCTTCGGTGGTGCGTCGCCCGGCGACGACCAGCTCGAGCCGCCGGCTGAGATCAGAGACGCGATTCGCAAGAACCCGCAACGCGCCGGCGAGCGGCGCAAGGGACGTCATCTTCCAGAGCGTGCCCACGTAGACCAGTCGCAATGGCGAATCGGTGCGCTGGTCCATTGAGGGGGCATGGTCGTCCGGAAAATCGTCTCGATCGAATCCGTTGAAAATGCAGTGCGCCTGAGCATCGCTGGCGCACTTGCGGGCCGCGTGGTCGAGATGATCGGTGCTGGCGCGGGTGGTGGCAATAATCGCGCGTGCGGATTTGAGAATGCCGGCCTGCTGGCGCTGCTGGACCCAGGAGGCCAGCCGGCCGAACTGGCGGTTCTCCATGTAACTGTTCGCGAGGCCCCATTCATCGCGATAGTCGACGACGAGCGGCAAGCCCGAGCTCAGGCTGAGGGCACGACCGACCAGGAGCGTCGAGAACGGCGGCCCGCTGGCGAGAATCGCATCGTATCGCTCCCGCGCCAGCAGCGACCGGCCGAGGCGAATCGCATTCGGGGCCCACAGCACCTGCGGGTCGGGTTGCAGACATAAGTTCGCGAGACGGCGCAGAGCGCGCTTCGCCGCCGACTTCAACCGGGAAACCGGCGAACGCGCCGCCTGGCTGGCCTCGGCGAGGACGAGCGATTTGACGGAATAGCCCGGTTCCCAGGTCGCGGCCCGCGCGACGAGTGTGTCGGCGGGGACGTCGGCCAGCAGACTGTGATCGGTGACGGGGACCGACGGGTTTTCGACCGTCAGCACATTCGCCTGCCAGCCGAATTGAGGCAGGCATTTGACGAACTTCGTGACGCGCTGCACTCCTGCCCCGCCGACCGGCGGAAACTGGTAGGCGATCAACAGCAATCGCCGCAGTGGACGCCGGGATTCGGGGGCGAAGTCGCCGTCAGACGGATCGCGCGCGCAGCCAGGCCCGGCTGGAACGGTGTCGAGCAGGGCCGTCGCAGACGGTCCGATGTAGTCAGGTTCGCCAATCATGAGAATCGCCAGGAACGGCGCAGTTTCATCGCACAACTCTTAAAGCTAGCACGTCTTTGCGGCGGTGCGCGGCGTGGGCTGCCAGACGATTTGCTTCTTGCCGGAGAGAACGGTTATCCAGGCATAAACGCCTGCCGAGAGGGAGATCGCCAGGAACGAGACGTGCTTGAGGATGCGGGCACGGCTCAATGCGGGGCTCGACCGGTAGCCCGCCAGCCCGGCTGAGGCAACAAACAGGACGCCGGCCAGCGGCACCTTCCACAGCCAGTGACCGCAAACCGCACCAGTCGTTACAGCCGCTGCGGACGCCAGAATCGACAAAGGCAGCAGCCAGCGGCAGACTTTGTGGCTGACAAGAAACCAGAGCAGCGAGGGAGGAGCGAACTTCAGAATCTGCCGGCGATAGCGCCAGAGCGTGTCGACCGCGCCCGCCATCGTGCGGACTTTGCGCGCCAGCTCGATCTTTCCGTCACGGGCCGGCAGCATCTCGCAGATCACCTGCGGATCCATCACGGCGCGCTTGCCATGGGCTACGACGTTGCAAACGGCCGCGAAATCGTCGCAGTCCCCCGGATGGAGCGGATCAAAGCAAGAACGGCGGATGGCGTAGCAGGCGCCGACGCAGCCGACGATGTTCGAGATCTCCCCTTCCCTGACCCGCACAGCGCAGTCGGCCCCGAGGTACATGCCTTCCGCGGCCGAGGGATTCGGTAAGGCGTCTGCCGGATCGGCTGCTCTCTCGACGATCGCGGAATTCAACGACGTGGGTGTGCGACTGCTGACGCGGATCGCGCTGCTGACGGCGCCGATCGACGGATCGGCGAAATGCCGCACGAGCAGAGAAATCGCGTTCGGTGCGATCAGGCTGGCGGCGTCGGTGAACAGAAGGATCTCGCCGGTCGCGTGTGCCGCTGCCAGATTCAGGCACACCTGCTTGCCCGAGCGGACATCGGCCCGCAGCACGCGCACGCGCGGGGCGTACAAGCCGGCGATGGAGTCGGTTTCGTCCGACGAACAGTCGGAGGCGACGATGATCTCCAGCGCGCCTCCGGGATAGTCGGACGCGAGCACATTGTCGAGCTTGCGGGCGATGATGGCGGCCTCGTTCCGCGCCGGGATGATGACCGAGACGCGCGGCTGGATCGCCGCTTTCACCCACGGGCGGCGCCAACGGCGCGCGGCGAGCGCCAGCAGGGCCGGGTACAGAACGGCGCCATAAAACGCCAGCAGGCCGGTGCCGGCCAGGCAAGCCACAACCACGAGATCAATTGTTTGCATTGCGAAAACCACGAATCAGGAGGAAATGCCGAATTACGCGAGCCAATCGGCGATCGTGCCGAACCTCAGCCCCAGACTGCGAACGTTCGTCGCCAGTTCGGCCAGAATGGCGCTGGCGTACGGGTGGTTGTCGTGCAGCAGCAGCACGTCACTGTCGCGCAATTCGTTTTTAGACAGTTTCTGTCGCAGCTCGGCGGCAGTCCGGCACTGGTAATCGCGCGGATCGCGATTCCAGAGGACGACGGACTGTTTCATGCGCCACAGGGCGAACAACTGGCGGGCGGTCACCTTGCCCATCGGCGGCCGGAACAGAGTCGGCGGCGTGCCGGTCAGGGTGGCCAGCAGGTCGCGCGTACGACCCACTTCCTCGGCCAGGGCCTGGGCCGAGAGACCGCCCATCGCCGGGTGTGACCACGTGTGATTTCCGACGACGTGCCCTTCGCGGACGATGCGGCGGATGACGTCAGGATATTTCTGGGCCTCGCTGCCGATCACGAAAAACGTCGCCGTGATCCGCAATTCACGAAGCATGTCGAGCAGGCAGGGCGTGTGGTCGGGGTGCGGCCCGTCGTCGAACGTCAGGCAGATCTGGCCACTGGCGGCGGGGCCTTCGGTCAGGAACAAGCGGCGCGGCAGAAATGTGGAGAGGGCATGCCGCGCGAGCTGGCGATGCAGGTTCGACTTGCCCCCCGGGAAGAGGCCGTGGCGCGGCGCGGTCGCAGCGCCGCACCTCGTCGGGCTGCGAGCGGGGCTGCTGCAATGGCCGGACTGCGAGATTGCCGCTTTCATCACCGCGACGATTTTTTTGGCGGACGTGTCGAGGTCGGCGACTCGTGCGGCGATCCGTTCCGTCGGCGCCGCGGCGGAAGCCAGGGCGCGGGCCATCTGGTCGGCGAGGTCGGCGGAGTTTTCGGGAATGGCCAGCCGGTCGATGCCGTCGAGCGCGATTTCGCTGACTCCGCCGACGCTCGTCGCCACGAACGGTACGCCGCAGGCGTGCGATTCGAGCAAAACGTTGGGAACGCCTTCCGAACGGCTGCTGAGGACCGTCCAGTCGGCGGCGCGGTACCAGTCGGCGAGGTCGGAGTGCGGCACCGAACCGACAAACCGGACGCTGTTCTGCAAGCCGAGGCCGGCGACGGCACGCTCCAGGGCCGGCCGCTCGGCGCCGTCTCCGATGAGAGCCAGCTCGAACGACTCGCCGCGCGTCGCGAGCTGGCCTGCCGCCTGAATCAGAACATCGAGGCCCTTGACCGGCACCATCCGGCCGACCGAAAGCAGGAGCGGGCGGGCGTGCGTGATTCCCAGGCGCTCGCGGGCGGCGAACCGGTCGCCCGGGGTGAACTGGCCGCGATCGACGCCGCGATAGGCCAGATGCACGCGCTCGGGAGCGACCCCCAGGTCGATCACGCGGTGGCGCAGGTCGCTGCTGACGGCGAAGACCCCGTCGGCGCCTTGCAGCGTGGCAGCGATCAGGCGGCGGCGGCGCTGCGAGGCACGGGCCTGCACAAGCACATCGGAGCCGCCCACGATGATAAACGCCGCGGCCCCGATTTCCCGCGCGTACCGGACGGCAACGGTTCCATCGGGGTGGGCCCAGTATCCGACGACCGCCTCGGGATGAAAATCCGCAATTTGCTCGTGAAGTGTCGAGCGGAGAGAATGCCAGAGAAACTTGTCGCACCACGATCGGCCGACCACGGGCGGGTAGTAATAGCGGGGGTAGTGAATCGTGACTCCGTCTCGCTGCTCGACACGATCGGCGGCGACGCTGCCGGCGAGTTTCCGGCCGGACCGCAGCTCTTCAGTCCAGGGAATCGGCACGACGACGCGCACTTCGTGCTCACGCCCCAGGGCGCGGGCCAGTTCCCAGTTGAACGTGGCCTTCGTGGGAAGCCACGGGCTGGGAAAGTCGTTGGTCAGGAAGAGAATTCGCATTGGATTACGGTTGAGGTGTTAAGCGGCGTGTGTGCTCGAGCAAAGCTGCGACCCCTGCCGGCTCATCCGGCAGGGGTCTTGGAGTACTCGGCCAGAGGATGATCGGCGGCGCCAACTTCTGCGGTAAAATCGCGCGGCGGCAGCGGTTGCCTGCGGACTTGTCCTTCGCGCGGGGCCGGGGGGGCCGGCGGCATGCGGCGAACAACGACCTGCCGTTTTCCGGCGGGCGTCAGCGGGATTTCGTCGACGACCGAGATTTCGACCTCGACCGCGTATCCGGTCGTGTCGTGAATCTGCTCTGCGAGCAGGTCGCGGATTTCCGTGTTCCAGCGATCGTCGACGACCACCAGCAGGCGAATTGTCCACCGGTCTTCCTGCACGACCTGGAACCGCCGGACCGCCGGAAAGTCTTTGATCAGGTGCGGAAAGAACTCTCCCGGCACGCGCCGACCGTCGGGCGTTTCGAGCACGTCGAGCTGCCGGCCGACGACTTTCTTGAGGAGCGGCAGGCCGCGCCCGCAGGGGCACGGCTCGCTGCCGGCGATTGCCCGGTCGCCGTTCTGATAGCGGATGAACGGCATGCCGTAGTTCGTCAGGTCGGTAATCACTACGTTCCCTTCGCGACCGACCGGGGTGGGCTGACCTTCGTCGTCGACGATTTCGACGAGCAGGTCTTCGTGAGTCAGGTGCAGGCCCGCATGCTGCTCGCACTCGCCGCCGATGAGCATGAACTCGCGCGAGCCGTAGGTTTCGAACACCGGGGCCTGAAACACCCGTTCGATGACCTCGCGCTGGAAGTCGTGCAGCTTCTCGGCCCCGACGACGATCGAATTCGGCGAGTAGGGGCGCAGGCCGCGCTCTTCGAGGCCGCGGGCCAGGTCGTAGAGGGGGTTCGTGTACGCCACGATGGCCTGCGGACGCCAGCGGTTGATCTCTTTCAGATAACGGGAAACGCTTTCCGCGCTCGTGTCGTACGAATTCGTGAGTTTGCGGCGGTACAACCGGTAATAGAGAACGTCTTTCAAGCGTCTCAAACGCGACGGCCGGCCGACCTGGCCCCAGAGGTGCCACTGCCGGCTCCCCGGCCCGGCCCCGGCCCACGAGTAGCCGCGGTGCCAGGCGGCGTGCCGCCGCGCCAGGCTGTCGGAATCGAGATCGAATTCGAGCGGCACTCCGCTGGAGCCGCCGGTGGTCTTGGCCATCAGTTCCAGGCCGGGCGCCGTCGAACGCATTTCGAAGCGGTGCGCGCGGATCAGATCGCGATCGATCATCGGCCATTTTTGCAGATCGGCCGCCGACGTCAGGCCGCGTGCATCGAGCCCGAGTTCTTGCCAGGCGCGGCTGTAGTAAGGACACGTTTCCGCCGCATGCCGCATGAACCGGGCGAGCGACTCGAACTGCAACGCCTGCAGTTCGTGCAGCGGCAGCCACTGGCTGCGCTCCAGCTACTGCCAGTAGGCGAACGTCTTGCGCCGTTTGAGACCTGATTCGAATCCGCGAATCAGGACGTCGCGGTAGATGCGGTTGAGCATGGGGATCAGTCCTTTTTCTGTGTGGCGTCGGGCGACGGGTGCCGGACGACGACCCTGCGTTTTCCTGCAGCGGTCAGAGGAATGTCGTCGACGAGGGCCATTTCCAATCGCACGTCCGGGCCGACGATCTGGACGAGGTTTCGTTCGAGCTCGTGCCACATGGATTCGTTCCAGTCGGTCCCGACGACGAGCCGCAGTTGAATGGCGGCGGGATCGAACTGCACGACCTGAAAGCGACGGATGGCCCGGTAGTCTTTGATCAGGTGCGGGAAGACCTCGCCCGGAATTCGCCGGCCGTCGGGCGTGTCGAGCATGTCGAGCTGCCGGCCGACGATCTTCTTGAGGAGCGGCAGGCCGCGCCCGCAGGGACAAGTTTCTGCACCGGCGACGGCGCGGTCGCCGTTCTGATAACGGATGAACGGCATGCCATAGTTGGTGAGGTCGGTGACGACGACATTGCCCTCTTCCCCTTCGGCAACCGGCCGTCCCGCGTCGTCGACGATTTCGACGACCAGGTCTTCCATCGTCAGGTGCAGGCCCGAGTGCCGATCGCATTCGCTGCCGATCAGCATGAACTCGCGCGAGCCGTACGTTTCGAAGACGGGGGCCCGGAATACGCGCTCGATGACCTCGCGCTGGAAACCGTGCAGCTTCTCGGCCCCCACGAGGATCGACCGCGGCGAAAACGGAATCAGCCCGCGTTCTTCGAGCGCCAGGGCGAAATCGTAGAGGGGATTGGTGTACGCCACGATTGCCTGCGGACGGCAGCGATTAAGGCTTTCCAGGTATTTCTCGACCGTTGCCGCGCTCAGGCCGAACGAACTGGCCATCGAGCGGCGGTAGAGTCGCTGATACAGCAGGTCTTTGGCGCGTTTCGCGCGAGGCGGATTGCCAACGGTGCCGCCCCACAGATGCCATTGGCGGGTGCCCGGACCGGCGCCGGCCCAGTCGTAACCGCGGTGCCAGGCGGCGTAACGGCGGTCGAGGCTGTCGTGATCGAGATCGAATTCGAGAGGCACGCCGCTGGAACCGCCGGTCGCCTTGCGGAGCAGCGGCAGGGCCGGCTCGGCCCGCATCATCAGGCGGTTGCTGCGGATCGTGTCGCGATCGATGATCGGCAGGTGATGCAGGTTGGCGGGAGTGCGAATGTCGCGCGGATCGAAACCCATGCCGCGCCACGCGTCGCGGTAGTAGGTGCAATTCGACGCGGCGTGCGACAGCAGTTTCTGCAGCGACCCCGACTGCATGTCGCGCAGCTCGTCGCCGGACAGCCACTGGCTGCGTTCGAGGTCCCGCCAGTAGGCAAACGTCTTGCGACGCTTGACGGCGGTCTCAAAGCCTCGAATCAGAATATGACGGTAGATAAAGTCGAACATGCGGTCAGGGCTCAGGCAGTCTCAACGGTGTGACGGTGTTTTGATTTGCGTTGCAGCAGCGACAGGTAGTGTGCCTCGTAGCGGGCGACAGCCTGTCGCAGGTCGAAATAGTCTTCCACGCGGCGGCGGCCGCACAAACCCATCTCGGCGGCCTGCTGCGGATTGCGAAGCAGCTCGAGCATGGCGCCGGCCAGGGCAGCCGGGGTCTGCGGCGGCACGAGCAGGCCCGTGATACCGTGTTCCACGACTTCGGAATTGCCGCCGACTTTCGTGGCGACGATCGCCAGTCCGCTGGCCGCCGCTTCGAGCAGCGTCAGCGAAATGCCCTCGGTCACCGACGACAGGACGAAGAACCCGGCCCTCGACAGGTGCTGGTGCACGTTGTCGCTGAAGCCGACGAATTTGACGTGACGGCGGAGCTGCAATTCATCGCAGTATGCTTCGAGGTCGGCGCGGTCGGGGCCGTCGCCGACGAGGTCGATCGAGAAATCGGGCTCGGCGTCGGCCACCAGCCGCACGGCGGCGAGCAGAGTCCGCTGGTCTTTGTCGCGATACGAAATGCGGGCCACGTGTACGGCCCGGCGGTTCGCGCCGGCGGGTTTCGCCGGGGACACGGCGTATTTATCGAGGTCGACGCCGTTCCAGATTGTTTCGACTTTGTCTTTGCGAACCCGTTCGATGCGGACGGCGACGTCGGCGGCGTCGCGCGAGACGGCGATCACTTTGTCGGTCAGCGATGCGGCGAGCCGATTGGCAAAGACCCATTTCCAGTTGCCGGGATAATTTCGGCCGTGCTTGGTGTGGACGACGACGGGGACTCCAGACAAGCGCGCCGCGATGGCCCCTGCCAGGTGCGGAGCGGGGTTGTGCGTGTGCAGCACGTCGGGACGCAGCTCGCGCAGGCGGCGCGCGACGGCCGCGATGCGCCCCGGAAGTTTGCGGTCTGCTGCGTGCAGGCTTGCGACGGGAATACCAAGTTCCGTGAATCGGTGGCCCCAGTCTCCGATCTCGCCGAGGCACAGAATGCGGACTTCGAACCGGTCGTGATCGACGCAGCGGACGAGGTCGTACACGACCTGTTCCAGTCCGCCAACGTTCAGTCCCAGAACCAGGTGCACGACGCGCATGCGATCGCCCGCCGCGCGATCAGGGCGCGAGGAGGGTGAGTCGTACAGGTCGAACCCGGCAAGGGCGTCTAGCGCGGCGATTTTCATGAGGTCATCGTCAGCGGATATTGACTTTGATGAACAGGTAGATGAACACGAGGAAGGCGAGGCTGCCGGCGAGCAGCTCGCCGAGCCGGCGCGACGAAAACTTCACCTGCGTCGGAATCCCGCGGCGGCTGGCATTCAGGAAGTACACGTTCGCGACGCCGAGCCCGAGGTAAACCGGCTCGACGTAGGCGCGCGACAGGCTGAACATCGAGACGGCGAAGCCGCACAGGATCGTGGCCAGGTACGGATGCAGCCGTCGAAATGCGGCCGTGGTCGTCAAGCGCCCTTCCTGTTTGATCCGTTGTCTGAGCTTCCAGAAGCTGATCGCCGCGAACCAGAATGTCCCAAGGAACAGCGCCCCGCCGACGATCCCCAGCTCGACGAACGTGTGCACAAACGAGTTGTGGGCGACCTGTCCGACGGCATCGTTATAGTTATTGAACCCGATGCCGAAGACGGGCGAACGTTTCATTTCGGTGAGGCCGTCGGACCACAGCTCGATGCGGGCCTCGCCGGTGCCCCCTTTGAGGCCGCCGCTCAGGTCGGCTTGCCGTCCGCCGGCGAACATCGCCAGGAGCGGCAGGCACAACGCCCCCACAATCGCCGTCTTGCGGATCCCGAACCGCAGGTACGACAGCAGCATGCCGGCGGCCACAAACGCCAGGAGCCCGCCGCGCGATTTCGTGAGCAGCAGCGTGGCGAAGAACAGCGCCAGGGGAATCGTCCAGGCGATGCGGAAGATACCCAGCTTCGTATCTTCAGTCCCCAGGACGCAGATCAGAATTCCGGCGACGGTGATCATCGACAGGTCGTTCGGATCGCCGAAGATGCCCGTCGCGCACAACCGCGGAATCATGTACGGGTCGCCGGTCGCCGGATCGATCATGCGTTCCTGCGCGACCCGGATCGAAGGAATGTCGATGATGCCGTAGTAGTGCAGGATGGCGATTACGGCATTCATGGCCGTGAAGCAGGCGACCGAGTACAGGAAAAAGCGCAGTCGCCAGGTCGAGCGGACGACCGAGATCAGCACGAGGTAGTAGGTCACCGAGCGGGCGAACGTCACGACGCCGGTGCGGGCGCTCCACGTGTCGAAATGCGACAGGTGCGACAGGGCCACCGCCGGCACGAGACACAGGACACAGGCGGTGATCGGCTCACGGGCGAGCTGTTCCGGCCGGAAGTGGTTGATGACGCGCGGCAGGACCGTCGCCAGCGTCGCCAGCATCAGGTAGTTGTAAATCGGCACGCCTTCGAGAGCCGGGATGATCTCGCCCGGCCTCACGAAGAGGGTCAGATTTGCCAGTAGAAACAGCGCGAAATCCACTTGTCTGCCTATCGCGAGCTGAGAAGTTCGTCAAACGCGGGAATGAAGTCGGCCAGAAAACTGCGACACGCATTGGCTTTGGTTGAATCGGAAGAGACAGGTTCGGCCGCGACCTGCACGCGGAACAGCATGGGCTGCGTCCCCAGCGCGATTCGCGGGTCTGGCGGAGCTTCCCAGCGTCCACCCGGCTTGCGCCAGGCGAAGCAGGTGTGCAGCGACCTGCCGGTTCCCGAATTCGATTGCAGCGCCAACTGTTGCACTGTGTCTTTGTCGCCGATCGATTCCCGGGTGGCCGCATCCATGGGAACGAATTGTTCGCCTTCGTAGCAGTCCTGGGGAGCCCTCGTCGCGAGCGGGCGCGCGCTGCCGGCCAGCAGCAACAGCCAGACGCGCTCCCCTGTTTCGTCGTTGATGTACTTTCGGCTCTGATACGCACGACAACCCAGCGCGCCAATCAGTTCGTCTGACAGAGGCTCGTCCGATTCACTGCGCCAGGGGCCGATCGTCGCCGGGAACTGATCGATGGCTTCGTTCGCCGCCTGCAGCAGCCGTTCGCGCTCGATCGAGTTGACGGACGGGCGGGTGAACGAATTGCCGAGGATGCTGGTTGCAGCCAGCATGAAGAGCCCCAGCCAGGGTCGAGGCAGAAGTGCAGGATTCATTTCGCGGTCACCCCCGCCACCTGGTTGGCGATCTGGCGCCATAGACGGCGTTCGGACGGTGTAAGCAGCTCTTTCTCGAGACCGTCGTCGGTCGCCTGTGCCGCGTTCGAGCGGGAACCCGGTTCATCTCGCAACTGGAAGAGGGCGATTGCCAGGTGCAGCCGCAAGCGCGGGTTTCTGGTTTGAGTTCGGCAGAGCTGGTCGAGGATCTCGCGGGCTTCCTGATACCGTCCGGCGCCGATCAGGATCAGCGCTTTGCTGTCGAGCAATTCGGCAGATTGCGGCGCGAAGGCCAGAGCCTTGTCGATCGTCGCGAGGGCCTCGTGACGCCGATCGGGGCTTTCCAACTGGGCCAGGGCCAGGTTATTGAGCACGGCCGGGTTCGCCGGCGACCGCTTCTGCGCCGATTCAAACAGTTTCAAGGCGTCCGGCGCACGTCCCTGCATCAATCGCAGCACGCCCAGCTCCAGCAACAGTGGCACGTTGCCCGGCTGCGAGGCGCCGATGTCGGTTGCGAATTTCTCGGCCGCCGCGCCACGCGAGGGCTGCCCTTCGCCCTGGCTGGCAACGGCAGTCAGGATTCTGATGACGGCCAATGCGTCGCGGGCCGGATCGGTGCCGTCGGCTTTTTCAAATGTCAGGGCCAGTGCTTCGTCGTACTGTTTCTGGCGAACCAGAAACTGCGCGTACTGCGCGCGGAACGCGGCAGAGTTATTGCTCTTCACGGCCGCGTCGAACTGGCGGCGGGCGTCGGTGAGCCGGTTGAGCTGCTCGTAGGCCCGCGCCAGCAGCAGGCGATCTGCGGGCTGGGCCTGATCGTTGCGACCGACGAGGTCGACGAGCAGGTTGGCGGCCTTCTGGATATTCTTTGTGCCGCCGTGTACGAGCAGGATCGTCGCCTGCAGCCGATGGTCGTCGGGGTTCGTGGACGAGTCGAGCTCGTTGAGAGCAGCCAGAGCGCGGCCCCACTCGGCATCGGTCCCGCGAATGCCGAGCAGCCAGGCGACCGTCCGGCGCGCCTCGACCGACCTGGGATTGACGGCCAGCGCCTGCTGGAACGCTGCCAGCGCCTGGTCGTGATCGAACTGCAGGTAGAACCGTCCGACTTCCTGGAGCAGGCGACTGTCTTTCTCGTGACCGACGAGCGCCTGACGGTAATTCTGCTCGGCGGTGCGGTCGTCGCCGACGGGCTTCGGCAGTGCGGTTTGCGCGGTGCAGGACCCAGACCAGCGCGCTCCAGGCGCGGGTCTCTTGCGGAGCGTGCTCCAGAACCTTGCGAAGCAGACTCTCCGCCTGGTCCGCCTTGCCTGTCAGGGCGAGTGTTTGTGCATACCAGACCTGGGCGGCGGTATCGGCGGGCCGCAACTCGGCGGCCGTGCGGGCGATTCGCAGCGCCGCGTCGGTATGCCCCGTCCGCAGGCTGGCAGGAATGGCTTCGGCGCTCAGTTCATCCGAGAGGGCCGCAATCTGATTCGACTGACCGACAAAACCGGCCGCGTCGGCAGACCGGTTCAGGCGCTGCAAGGCCGACACGAGCCACTGGCAGGTTGCCAGCGACCGCGCGCCCGATCGCAGGGCCTGTTCGTAGGATTCGGCCGCCTCAGCGGTGCGCCCCAGCCGGTCGGCGATGCGCCCTCGCAGTGTTTGCAACTGCGCCCAGGCCGGACGCGACGTTTCGATTTCGGCTGCCCAGCGGTTGGCCTGATGGATGGCGTCGTTGCCTTCCTTCTCTGATTCGAGGAGCTGAATGGACTTCACGAACCGCCACATGGTGCCGTCGGCACCTTCCAGCGACTCGATCTGTTGTGCACAAACGAGAAGGTCGTCGGCATCGCCTGCGACGACGGCCAGATCGGCGGCGGTTTCGTAGGCCCACAAGTCAGGGAACTTCGACTGCCGCAGTCCCTTCAGCCGTCGGCGTGCCGATTGAATCGCTCCGCTGTCGATTTCGGCGGCGACCAACTGACGGAGAAGCGCTCCGCGTCCCGACGCGGGCGCTCGGTCGATGGCCTGTTCCAGAGTGTGCAGGGCCGCGTCGAAATCGCCCCGTCGCCGCTGCAATTCGGATTCGGCCAGAGCGGCGTATTCGGCGTTGCCTCCCGCTCGGTGGAACCGCTCGAGTGCAGCGTCGGCATCGGCTGGAGAGCCGGCGTCCTGAAACAGAATCGCGAGTCGCGGCAAATGAGCCGATTCGAGCCTGGATTGCGCGGCCAGTTTCTTCAGATCGCGCAGGGCGCCGGTTCGATCGTTGCGTGCGAGAGCCGCGCTCGCCTTCAGCATGACGACCGCCGGCAAATCTGCGTGCCGCGATTCGAGCTGCTTGAGAGCGGCATCATATCCCGACCAGTCGCGGCTGCTGGCCGGCGATTTCTGAAGCTGCTGCCGAAGCCGCGTCTCGGCCAGTCCCAGCCACGCGGCGGGCAGTTCGGATTCACCGGTCGCGGCGCTCTCGAAGTGCCTGGCGGCCCGCTCGAAGTCGCCGATCCGCTGCCATTCGGCGGCGGCCAGAAGCTGATTCTCGCGCGACCGCGGATCAAGCCGGACGAGACTGTCGAAGGCATTCGCGGCCCGATCGTGCATACCGAGGTGCGAATAGACGGCGGCGAGCAGCTTCCAGCGGCGCTGACGTTCGGCCACGTTTTCGGCGGCATCGGCGCTTTCAGTGACGTTGGCGGCCAGCCGTTTCAGGGCCGGGAGCGCCGCCGCCGGTTTTCCGGTCAGGCACAGCAATTGCGCCCGGGCGAATTCCAGTTCTTCTGCGAAGCGCCGCCGGACGGGCGGCGCTAGCTGCGGCTCGAGCCGATGGAACAGCGGCTCGAGGTGCGCGAGCACCACTTCCGCACGTTCCGATTCCTGCTGCGACAGATAGATCTGCAAGAGGGCCCGGTTCAATTCCAGGTCGTCCCGCCCCAGCCGTTCGCCTGCTTCTTCCAGAACGCGAAGCGCTTCGTCCCATTGATTCAACCGCGAGTAACAGGCGGCGACGGCAAAGCAGGCCCGCCGATTGTGCGGGGCGACTTCAAGAAGCCGTTCGGCGACCTCGCGTGCTGCCGCGAAATCGCCGTTGCGGGTTGCTGCGACGCAGGCCAGCAGCACATCGGGATTGTCGGGCGCCGCAAGCCGCGCCTGCTCGAGATCGTCGCTGGCTCCCGGCAATTGCCAGGCCGCCCGGTAGCGGTATCGAGCCAAAAGTGTCTCGGCATCGGACGGTCGCCGCGCGACCATGTCGTCGATCACTTCGTCGGCAGCGGCCGGCGACGCATCACCCAGCTCTGCAGGCAACGAATCGTGGAACCTGCGCAGCACGTCGGCCAGTCCCGTCGAGAGGACGATATCGCCGGGATGCTTCGTGAGCGCCTGCCGATGAAATTCGACCACGTCAGTCGCCGACGACTTGCGAGACTGCCCCAGCTGTGCCCGCTGGACTCGGGCGAGGATCCGCACCGATTCGACGTCGTCCGGCAGCTCGGCAACGACCTGCTGCGCCTGCTGGGCGGCTTCATCCAGCCGGTCCGTTTCAAACAACAGCTCAGCGAGGCGTTTGCGCGCTGGCGTGTCGCCGGGATTGACCCGCACGGCCTGGATGTACATCGAGACGGCGCGCTGCCGATCTTCGGGCGCGATGGCGGCTTTATCACGGCACTGTGCCGCGAGCAGCAGGGCCTGCGGGTCTCCGGGGCGCAACTGCAGGTACTGGTAAACGCACGACGCGGCGCGTTGCCAGTCTTCCTGGTCGTTCAGGACGGCGGCCCGCGCCAGGATCGCGGCGGCGTTCCGGCGGAACTGAAAGGCGTGCCAGCCGAAAACGCTCGGCGCCAAAATCAACAATGCGGCGAGCGTTGCCAGGCCCAGGCGCCTGTTGATCCGCCAGCGGCGCGTTCCGGGAACGCGAGTCGTCGGCAGCGCTCCGTTCCCGGCTGTGGCCGAGTCGAGAGCGGCGGGATGGTCGTTCAAAATGTCGTCACTTGCCATCATAAAATTGGTGAATCGACGTTGGACCTACGCCGAAGCGTTTTCGCGGGCGTAGAAGCTGTACTTGCGGGCCGGGGCGCCGTTGAGAACGGCCCCCACGACGTTGATGCCGGCGGCTTCCAGCCGGCCGGCCGCGAGCTTGATCTGGCTCGACTCGCTGTAGTCGCGACGCGTACACATCAAGACGCCGTCGGCCTCTTTCGCCACGAGCAGGGTTTCGCTGGCGGACAGCACCGGCGGAACGTCGATGATGATTTTGTCGAAGCGCTGGCACAGCTCGTCGATCACCTCGTGGAACCGCCGGCCGGAAAACAGGTGACTGGGCGTATTGCCGTGAGCCACGCCCGCGGGCAGCACGAACAGCCGGTCACCCCAGTCCATCACGACTGCATCCTCGAGACTGCATTCGCCCCGCAGGACTTCGGCCAGTCCGGGAGATTGCGACATGCCGAACAGCTCGTGCAGGTTGGGAGAGCGCAAGTCGGCATCGACCACCAGCACGCGGCCTTCGATCGCCAGCGACCAGCTCATGGCCAACTGGGACGCGAGGTTCGTTTTCCCCTCGCCCGACACCGAGCTGGCCACGACGAACACGCGCTTGTCGCGCAACTGGCGGTCGACGGCCAGTGTCGTCCGCAACGAGTTCACGCTTTCTTCAAACAGGTGCAGTTGTTGTTCGTAGGCCCTGTCGCCTCCCGGACGGGGAATCGCGGGGCGCGACGGCAGCACGGCGATTTCGCTGACCATCTTGAAACCGAACTGGCGTTCAAGCTGATCGCGCTCGAAGACGCGGCTGTGCATCAGGTCCCAACCGATCAGCAGCAGGAATGGAGCGAGGAAGCCCCCCAGCCCCGCCATGCCCATCTTCTTGCCCAGGCTCGGGCCTTCCGGGAATTCGGGGGTCTTGGGTTTCTGGACCACGCGCACGCGCTCGGGGGCGTTTCTCTCGGTCGTCAGGTGCACGGACCGCTCGGCGATCCGGCGGCGGATCTCTTCGGCGTTCTCGAGCTCGGATCGAGCGAACTCGATTTCAAGCGTCTTGTCGCCGTGCTCGGCCTGTTCGCCGCGCTCGCCGTTGATCTTCTCGCGGAGCATCTCGACAGTTCGCTCGCGTTCGGCGAGATCGCTTTCAGCACGAGCCAGCGGATCGTTCCGGCCGGTTTCCAGGTGCCCTTCGGATTCCATTTTGGTCTGCCGGCGAATGTCTTCTTTCGTGCTGGCGATTTCCTTTTCGACCTTTTGAATCTCGTCCGTGACGCGGCGATGCTGTATGGACTTGGGCGCCAACGTCCGCAAAGTCGCCTGTTTGTAGTTGAGCTCCTGCTTGAGCTTGAGGATGCGGGGATCGGAATCGAATACGGGATCGGGTTTGGATTCAACGACTGCCGGGTCGTTGCGGCCCGTTTCTTCGCGAAGCGCGGCGAGCTTGGCCCGTGCCAGGTCAATCTCGACTTCCCCTTCGATCAGTCGCTGCTGCAGATTCGAGAGCAGCGCCGAGCGGCCCGACGCCA
>JACQFH010000215.1 GCA_016200145.1 Planctomycetia bacterium
CCACTTTCGGGGCAGGGGGCCATAGGGCCTGCCGTCGCGCGCTCTGGGACGCGGGTCGTCGAAGCTGCCGGTCGCCGGGTCGGCCCATCCCGGACCGTTCGGATTCGATATCGCCACGTCCCCTGTGACGTGCGGGTGGACCTGGTGCTGGCCGTCGAAGTGAATTCCCTGCCAGTCGATGAACGCTGGTTCCTTCGCGCCGGGGCGTGCACTCCAGGTTGCTGCCAACCGCATCGTATCGTGGTCGAATACCATCCACTCGGCGCCGCGCGACACGCCCCCCGCGCCCGGATCGAGCCGCACGGCGATCCCTTTGAAGGCGAAGTTCTTTCCGTCGCTTCCGATCTCGTACGTGTTGATCAGGCTCGGACCGTAATCCATCGCGATCCACGGTTCGAGGCGCGAGGGGGCCGGGCCGCGGGTGTCTCCCCGCGGCAGGCGGTCGAGCCAGGCGTCATCGATGCGTACGTACTGCGACGCATTGTGCGGTCGCAGGTACGATTCGCGAATGTAGTGAATCACGTCGTACTTCTGCTCAGGTACCATCCACGACTGGGGGACCATCATGCCGTAGCCCCGCGTGAGCGTCTGATACAGCGCGTGCGGATCGGAGCCGTTCTTGAACTTCCCCGAGGCGAATCGCAGCGACGTCGGCAGCGAACCGGGCTGGTCGCGCGTGCCGTGGCAATTCGCGCAGACGCGGCGGTAGATCGCCTCGCCGCGGCGGAAACTGTCGTCATTCCAGGCGGCAATCAGACCGCGATGGTCGAGACGAGATTCGTATTCGGGAATCGGGGGAAGCGCGTACAACGCGGGAGACGGCCTGAGCGCCAGCGCCCGCGCCGGCCCCTTCTGCGAAATCTCGGCCAGATACGCGGTGAGATCGAGAAACTGCTGACGGTCGGCAAGCAGATTGACGAGCCCCGCGGGCATCAGCGACGTCTGCGGCCGGGTCAGCTCTTCGATCTGGTCCCGCGAGATCGACACCGGCTTGCCTCCCTGCGCCGCGTCGCGGACGATAACGCCCGTCTTGTTCTCTTCAGCCAGAATCCCGCCCACCGTCTTGCCGTCGGTGAGCACGACCGTGACCTGCTCATAACCGCGGCGAATGATGCGCGAGGGTTCGAGGATCGACTCCACGAGATGCACGGGGCCGACCACCTTCTCGGGACGAGTCAGGTCAGGCCCGAGGGTGGCGGGACCTTCTTCACCCGCCGAGTGGCATTGCGTGCACGTCAGGGACGGCTGATAGAACAGCACGGCGCCGCGGGCCGGGTCACCTTGCGCGAGCGCATCCCGCGCCAGCGTCTCGGTCCGTTCGGCGAGCAGTTGCCGCTCGAGCGCGCCGGTCGCCGGCGCCTGCTGCGCGACCGCCATTGCCACTGAAAACATGACGAGCAGAAGCAAGCATTGCCCACAGATCTGTTCTTTATGCGGGTGCATCCGTTGCCTGAGGTCAGGAAGTGTCGGTTTTCAATGCCGTGATTGTATGTCACACTGGACGCATGAAGACAACCCTGTGGACGAGTCATCGCATGACAGAACGTCGCGGCCCTGCCAGGAGCTCACGTGACCGAAGCCCAAGTGACTGAACTCTTGATGCGCTTCCAGCGCGGCGAGATCGAGCTGGCGTCGGTCGCTGCGCAGCTCGGTGGCTCGGCGACCCCGGCAACCGGGCACACGTCGGCGGCCCAGGTCGATCTCGATCGCCTGCGCCGCTGCGGTTTTCCGGAAGTGGTCTTCGCACCCGGAAAGACCACGCTGGCGATCGCCGACGTGTTCCGCATGCTGCTGGCGCACGGCCAGAGCTGCCTGGCGACCCGAGTGCCTGATCCGCAGGCGGAAGAACTTTTGGAGCTCTTTCCGAATGGAGTGCATAACAGCGCCGCGGGCACTGTGCGCGTCGAGACTGGGGGCCCCGACCGGGAGCAACCGTCGGAGGCGCGGGGCCGGGTGGTCGTCATCACGGCGGGTACAGGCGATTTGCCGGTGGCCGAGGAAGCAGCAGAGACGGCCCGCTGGATGGGCTGCGAGGTGGAGTTGATCGTCGACGTGGGGGTGGCGGGGCCGCAGCGGCTCGTCGCACAGCAGCATCGATTTGCGGATGCCGACGCGATCGTCGTCGTGGCCGGGATGGAAGGGGCGCTGCCCTCGGTCGTGGGGGGGCACGTTTCCTGCCCGGTCGTGGCGGTCCCCACAAGCATCGGCTACGGGGCCAGCTTCGGAGGGTTGGCGGCCCTGCTCGGAATGCTCAACAGTTGCGCCGCCAATGTGACGGTCGTCAACATTGATGCCGGATTCAAAGGGGGATTTGTCGCCGGCCTGATTGCGCGGCGCACGGCCGCATCGCGGGTTACACCACGTCGGCCATGAAGAAGTTCGACAGGTCTTTGAGCACCTGCCGGGCACGATCGTGAAACACTTCGCGGCTCTTGACGCGTCCCACGGGGACGATCTTGACCTGCACCTGCACCTGATTCGACTTGACCTTCTTCCCGTTGATCGATCGAAACGGGACCTCTGAGCTGAACGTCAGCTCGATGTCGACCGGCTTGCGATCGTCGGCGCGCCCCCAGCCCGAGAACATGCCGGTTCGCCCCAGCCGCAACCTCACCCGTTCAGCAGAAACTTCCAGCACGCGGGCTTCGACTTCCCTGACGAATCCCCCCAGCTTGAACACGATCATCTCGGCAGCCGTGCACGACAGGAACTGCGTCTGAAACTCGAAAGTTCCCTGATCGGAACCGGCTTCGTTCTCTCGCAGCAGAGGTTCTGAGAGTTCGTTGGGAGACAGGTACACGCTCTGATTGCGGCCGGCGTGCGTGGCCAGGTACAGCGCCTTGTCGGCCCGATTCAACAGCCCTTCGACGGTATCGCCCGAGGTCGCCTGGGTCACGCCAAACGAGCCGGTCAGGGCCCACTCTTCGAGCTCTTCGAGGTGCAGGTTCCTGAGGGCCAGATGAATCCGGTCGGCGCGCTGGGCGGCCTGTTCGCCCCCGGTGGAGGGGCAGACGATCATAAACTGGCCGCCGTCGTGACGTCCCACGATTTCACCGGAGTACGTCTCCTGCTGCAGGAGCCGGGCCGTTTCGATGAGCACGCGGTCGCCGATCTCATGACCGAAGCGATCGTTGATCTGCTTGAAGTGGTCGATCTCGACAAAAATCAGGCCGAAGTGATATTGCCAGTCTTCTTTGACGGCCGTATCGAGCAGTTGCGAGATCTGGGCCTTGAGCTCGGTGCGGTTGGCCACCCCCGTCAGTGCGTCGCGCCCGGCGGCCCGCTGCTTTTCCCGGTATTCGTGCGGAGCGAGGTCGCGGCGGGACGTATCGCGGAGCAGCTCGGCCGCGCCGCGCTGGTGTCCGGATTCATCGATCAATGGGATCGACTGCAGCTCGACTTCGGTCCAGCGACCGGCCGCATTCAGGATCTTTACTTTTCGCGCCACTGGCTGACCGGAAGTCAGCGCTTCTCGCAACGGCAGTTCGTCGTCGTCGATTTCGCGGCCGTTATCGTCGGCGTAGCAGATCGTGCGGCTCGTCCATGGGCGATCGATCAGCCGCTCGGCCGGCTGCCCCACCAGGCGCTCCGCGCCCTCATTCCAGACGATGAACTGCTGATCGGCGTCGACGAGGTAGAACGCGTCGTACTGGTTTTCGAGCAGATACAGGTGCGAAAAGATGCGGGACAGCATCTCGGCGTCGGCGGCTTCCGGGGAATCGACCGCCGCCGGGCCGGTTTCGGGGGGGCGGTGCTCGGCCTGGTAATCGCGGCATTTATTGAGCCCGCACTTGCCGGCCCAGCGAGCCAGCGCGTTGATGACGTTGCCGTCGAACTGTGTGCCGGTGTTTTCCTGAAGGATCTTGACGGTGTCGTCGTGCGACTTGGCCTTGTGATACGGCAGGTCGCTGCGGAGCGAATCGTACGCGTCGGCCACCGACAGGATCCTCGCCCCCTGGTGCAGGGCCGCCGGCGCGATGCCCGGCCCCCGGGCTGCGCCGCACGAAAAGTCCCGCGACTGGCTGATGATCTGAATGACTTCGGAATCGACGCGCGCGGCCTGCAACAGGTTGACGCTCACGCGGTGATGCAGCGCCATCAGGTCGGCTTCGTCGTGGCTCAGCTTACCCGGCTTGAAGAGCACCGCATCGGGGACGCCGATCTTTCCGATGTCGTGCAGCAGGGCCGCGACTTCCAGCTTGCGCAGGGCGGGCTCTTCCCAGCGCAGGTGCCGGGCGATGCCCACCGCCAGTTTTGAAACGCGACGCGAATGCTGAACGGTCACCACGTCGCGCAGGTTGAGCGTGGTCAACAGGCGCTTGAGCATACCCGGGGAGATGATCCCCTCGAGCGCCGGATTGTCGTTCCCGGTCGACGTGCGGGCCTCGTGCGCGATTTCGACGAGCTTGAGCAGCAGGCGCGACGTCTCTGCAGTCGGTCGGGCTGCGCCCGCCGCTTCAAGATGAGCGAGGTCGGCCCACGTTGCCGATTCGGTGATCTGCACGGACGCTACTCCTCTTTCCCAACGTCGATTTTCCGACGCCCGCGGCGCCGCGGAACTTGCCGTTTGATCGACAAATCTAGCTCACGGTGGCTGGCGGTCAAATGCGACCGCACTGATTGCGCCGATTGTTCCGCAGGCGCCGGCCCGGCCTGATCCTGGCTATCGTGGTTGACGGCCAATCGCCATAATTTCGGACATGGCAAAACGACCATCGTCCGCAGAAGATCTCGCCGATTTGCAGGATTCGCTCCGCAAAGCGGGCCTGCGATCGACGACTGCCCGCATTGCCGTGTTGAGGCGGCTGCGCTCCGCCAATTCCCCCCTGTCGCACGCCGAGCTGGCCGATGAGCTGACGCCGCACGGTTTCGACAAGGCCACCGTCTTCCGCAACCTCAACGACCTGGCCGACGCCGGGCTTGTCGTGCGGACCGAGCTGGGCGATCACGTGTGGCGATTCGAGATCGTCAATCGCCGGCACGACGAACCGGGGCACCACCCGCATTTCGTCTGCGTCGCCTGCGGGCAGGTCACCTGCCTTGCAGGAGTCAGCCTGCCACCGGCGCTGAAGTCGCGGAGCAAACGGATCGGCAGTGTGACCGAGATCCTGCTGCGCGGCCGGTGCCGGAATTGCGAGTGACGTCTACTCGCCGTGTGCGTGGTCGCCGCCGTGCGCTGCTCCCTGCGAATGAGAATGCGCGTGCGGCGGCTCGAGAAATCGAATGCCCCAGGCCAGCGCCACCCCCGCCAGCAGGGCCACTGTCAATCGCACGCGGTTGTGCGAGTGGAATTCCATTTCCGGCAAAAGGTCGCCCAGCGCAATGCAGATGAAGACTCCTGCCGAGATGGCCAGCGCCAAGCCCACGATCAGCGCCTGGCGTTCCGAGAACTCGCGCACCCCTAGCACAAACAGAACTGCGCCGGCAGGGCAGATCAGCGAGAACCCGGCGTTGACGAGCATCCGCGACTTGCTCGACCAGCCGCCGGCCGCCATCAGCGTCGTGATCGAGATCGAATCCACCGGCTTGTGCAGCGTGACCGCCAGGAATGTCCCCAGCCCCAGCCACATCGTCTGGCCGTGCAGAACGTCGGCCTCGACGCTCGCTCCCAGGGCCAGCCCGTCGCCGATCGAGTGGAAGGCCATCCCTAGAAATACCCCCACCCAGCTTAAGTTCCTGGCCCCCGCCGGGCCGGCCGGCCCACGGCACGCCCGGCCCTGATCGTGATCGTGCTCTCGTCCATGTGCGAGGCTGGGATCGGAAGACGCGTCGTGTTCGTTGTGCAGCGAATCGAGCGTGCCGTGGTGATGAAAATGGAACGCCCGGAGCAGCAGAAACATCACGACGAGTCCCGCCATCATCCCATGGGCCGCGAGATCGGGGCCGTCGGCCCCCAGTTCCACCAGAGCATGCGGCAGCATATGGAAAACGCCGATTCCCAGCATCAGGCCGCCAATCAGACTGATGGCCACCTGCATGCGATTGTGCGAGAGGTCGAACCGCTGCGGAAGCCAGCCCCCCCACAGCGAAGCCGCAACGACGACCACACAGTAGGCAGCCAGCCAAATGAGCGGTCGCCCGCGTGGCGCCGCTGCATCCTGCGCAGTGTGGAGATCGGTCCCGTGTACAGGATCGACGGCATGCGCATGATCTCCGTGCGCATGGTCATGTTCGTGAGTGGCACCGCCGTGGTCGCGCGTTTCGTGCGAGCCGGCTTGCGCAAGCGATTGATGCAGATGCTCTATTTGCAGGGCGATGCCGGACTCTGTCCAGCACAGCGCTGCGAGCGCAACAATCACCGAGATCAGCAATTTCACGTGGAGTCCTTCGGCTCGCCAGTCGTGGAACCATCCCCCAACGATCGCGGGCGCCCGGCGCGACTATTTGCAATTCGTATGCAGAAAGAACCATTCTGGCCGCAGCCCCCCGAATTGGCAACCCTCGGTGGAGTTCAGGCTCCAGCGACTCAACCCCGCCGGGCGGGACGCTTGCTGGACGTCATGCACACGTCGGCCACCTTGCCCGATTCTTCCAGCGCCACGTGGAACCGCTGCCGCCCTTCGAGCCTGTGGACCGACATGTGATACGATTCGCTGACGGCCGCCAGATACGACCGCTGTTCGGGGGTCTGCGGGGCGCGGATTTTGCCCCACGACCCGTCTCCCAGATACAGGACGCCGTTCCGGTCGACCTGGCCGCCGGCAAGCGGGTGCGTTCGCTTGAAGGTGTGGTCGTGGTGTTCCAGGACGAGATCGACCGAGTACCGCTCGAACAGCGGGCACCAGTGCAGCCGGTTTTCCTCGCCCGTCCCCAGTTTGCCGTCAGCCCCCTGCGGGTTCCGGTACGAAGGATACGCCGGCACGTGGTTGGCGACGATCAGATGATCCCGATCCTGGCGCGCCGCCAGAGTCGACTCGAGCCAGCTCGTCTGTTCGCCGGGAATCGGTGCAATGTGATCGGTATCGAGCAAAACCAGGCTCATGTAATCGCCGAAGTCGAGCACCCCATACGTCGTCTCGGAGTAAAACCCGTCGAAGACGCTCAGGTACTGCGGCGACTTCGAGCGGTCCCCTTTGTACCCGCCGTCCACTTCGTGATTACCAAGGCACGACACCAGCGGGACCAGTCTCCGCTGCGGATCAACCATGTGCCGGTTGTAGTTTTCGAGGAACTTACGGAACGTCTCGGGAGCGCGGCCATTGTCGTACGCCAGGTCGCCGCCGATCAGCGCGAAATGCGGCTCCTGATTCGCCGCCATGATATTGGTGCCGATGGCATGGCTATCCACGCCGCTGTCGCCGCCCGAGACCCACTGAATCGTGTTGGTGGCCTTGGCCGGCATCGTGCGGAACCGGTACGCCGTCGATCCGCCGCCGATCTGAAACGTGTACTCAGTGCCCGGCAAGAGCCCCGTGAGCTCGCAGCGATGGACCTTGAGGTCTGTGTTCGGGAAAGGTTTGGTGATCGTCTTGGCGATTTGCGCTACGCCCTTCTCAAACGGCTTATACTGCACCGATTTGTCGGAAGCCGTCTCGCTCGCCACCCACTGGATCGTCATGGTCGTGGTGGGATCGCGTTGCCAGGTCAGAAAGAGCGTGCTGGGAGACAGTTCGGCGGCTCCCGCGGCGTCGGCACTCTGTGCGCAGCCGGCGAGTGACGACAAGAGGCCCGGTCCTAGCGAGCAGGCCGCGGCCAGGCCTCCGAGAGACGAACCGAGAAAGTCGCGGCGATTGAAAGGCGGCATGGCGTTTCCTCGATTGACAGAACAGAAAGGCTTCGATCGGAACAACGGAGAGTGCAAACTAGGCGTGCAAACTTCGTCCGTCAACGTCGAGTTTCACGCCTTCACGGAGGTTTCATCGGATTCATGAAAGGTTCACGAGATTGCAACAAATGTCAAACCCTCGATCCAAGGGCGATCGACGAAGTCGCGACATTCAGTCATGCACGAGCGAGCCAGAGGTGTCTTCCGTTGCAACCGTGACGATTATTCCGACCAAGCGGAGGCGATTTCGGGGAATCTCCCCCCACTGGCAGGGAAATCACTCCTGTAACTCATGGATCGGCGGTCGATCAAGATTCTGGTGTGCGTTGCTGGCCCGATGCACGCCCGGGGGGTCTCCGATGCAAATCGCGAGGCCCCTCGTTATTAAGGCCCCCAGCGCTTGCCGGCCGGATCGATCAGCCACAGCCAGTCGTCGAAGAGGAAGGTGATCCGCCCCGCTAAAAGCGCGATCCGGCCCATCACCGTAAAGGCGAATGACGCGCCGAACGTAATCATCAGATACCACACGCCGACTCGCGCCAGTCGCCCGACAAGGCCGCGGTGCTCCACCGAGAAAAAGAAGTACGCCAGGCACGCCAGCACGCCGAACACCAGTCCCGTGTTGCGCAACGAGGCCCAGAGATTCACCCGACCTGCATCGGTCATGACCACCAGAGGAATGATCGAGCTGCGAATCTGGCTCACAAAATCGGCTTCCAGAAAGCCGATCATCCGGATGCCCGCGAAAACCCCCACGATGAACGCCAGGGGCCAGCGGCCGATCCAACCGCCGCGCGGCAGCAGCCGGCACAGCAGCATGATCCCCAGCACCAGGGGCACGAGGGACAGCAGCTTTGGGTCCGGCGGTTTTGGTTTCAACAGGTCGGGGAGCGCCCACGACCCGATCGTCTCCGGCGCGAGGTTGGCCAGCAGCTTCGGAATGATGGCTTCCCAGAAGCCGGCCGTCACCATGTACCACGCCGCCGAGACCCCCACCATCACCGACTCGGCGATCTTGTAGAAAATATTGTCGCGATACAAAAACGAAAGGATGGCGAGCGTAAAGAAGGCCGCGACCCATAACCCGACAGTTCGCGGAATGCTGAGCTGCGCCTGCCGGTCGGTGGGAGGGGCCTCTTTGAATTTCACGCGAAGATCGGTCGCCGATTGCGGATTGACCCGCACTTGTTTGACGTACTGCCTCCCCAGTCCGTGATCCGATTGCGTTCCCCGGACGACCAGGAACAGTCCACCGGCGACGAACAGCACGGTCCAGATGATTGTTTCGCGTTTCACCGGCGGGCCCCCTGAAAACGGTCGGCGAAATACACGACGTTTCCCAGCACGATCAATCCGATAATGAGCAGGTGCGCCCAGAACTGCGGAGCCATCCGCTTGATGCCCTGGTTCTTCGCCGGGTCGCGGAACGCCGGGTACTTGTCGGCCAGAGCCGCCTCGTACTCGGCCGCCCCCTTGATCGCCGCCAAGAGGCCTAGCATCTGGTCGGGAAGATACGGGTAGGCTTCCGGTGCCTGGACGGCGGTCGATCCCACTGCCAGCTTGACCCCCAGCGGGCTCGAACCATACTGCACCCATTCTTTCATGCCGGGGTAACCTGTCGTGATCGTGAAAATCAGGTCCATATCTTCGAGGGACGTGATATTCTCGGCGATCGGGAACCCGTCGAGCGGTTTCTTTTCGATGTCAGTGGGAAACATCTTCTTGATGTCGGTCCCCATGACGATGATGACGAGCTCTTCAGCGTTGTTGAACCCGAGATTGATGTAATCCTCGCCGTACTTGAAGTTGTACGATTCAAACTCCTGTTCGATCACGCTCTTGATCGTTCGCTCTGGCAGGGGAACGCCGTCCGGATACAGCGTCATGAAGAACATCTTGTGCCGCTTGAGGCAGCAATGGCGCACCACGGCAGTCGCGATCGGCTCGAGCTCTCCGTCGCTGCTGGGGCCGAAATCGAACGACAGCAGAATGTTCGATCCCTCGGGCAACCCTTCGATGTAATTGAACACGTCCAGAACGGTCTTCGTGGGCCGTTCCGGAAACGATTGCTGCGCCAGGATGGGAATCGACACGGCCAGCAGCATGGCCAGGAAGATCCAGCGGCGATCCAGGTTTCTCAGCAGGTCGATCACGTTGGTCAGTCTCCGTCCGAGCCGAGATACGAACGGTCGACCCCCAGCAGCACCTTCAGCGACGTAGCCGCCACGCCCAGCGCGATGCCGATCATGATGGCCCTCTGCCCTGCCGTGTTGAAGACCCCCAGAATGATTGCCGTCATGCCGGGAAAGGTGAGCGCCGAGTAGTCATCGGGAACGGCCGAGGTCAGCCAGGTGCCGGCGTAAGTGCGCCCCAGCAACACAATGAAGGCTGCCGTGAGCAGCATGGTCGCTTCGGTATTCTTCGCCCGGAACGCGCGAAACGCGGCGGAAGCCACGTAGAACGCCAGCAACGCGAACATCGTGCCGATCAGCGGCTGATAGGCGAATTGATACAGCCACCACAGCGCGCTGCCTTCGGCCTGATAATGCCCGGCCCACGGATAGTTCGGATCTTCGCCAATGACGCCCACCTTGAATAAGCCGACGACGAGCGTCACCACAAAGGAAAACAGGGTGACGGCGGAATATCCCCAGCCTGCGCGGCGTGCCGAGATTTTCTTGAGATGCTGTGCGAACAGATTGGCCCCCCCGACGACGAACGCCATCGCCGCCAGGATTTCGAACCAGGCCCCCGCTTCGTTCTTCCATTCGGCGAGGGGCGGAACGAAAAACGCGGCGATCATCACGCAGCCGGTGACGGCGACGATCAGCCAGGGGAACGTGGACTTCAGCAAGGCCAACCTCAGCGGAGTATTGAATTTGTCAGATAGTCGAGCGCCTGGGCAAACTGCGTCGTCTTCGGAAGCAGCGACGTCTCGGTGGCCAGCAGGCATCCCGCGATCAGCAGCGCGGCGGCCAATGCTTTTCCCGCGTCCTGCCCTTTCAGGCTCCCCAGTTGCTGCGGCTCTCCGGAAAGATAGGCCGACGCCGCGAACAGCTCTTCGCCGATCAGCGTGTAGTCGCAGGCGGCGACGAAGAACGGCAACTGGGCCGCCTGCGACGTCCCCGCGATCTGGATCGCCCCGATCGAGTTGCCCGTTTCCGCCAGAATCAGCGACTCGGCAAAAAACGTTCCCATGTAGAAACAGGCCGCCGGCTTTTCACGCACCATGTATCCGGTCATCCACGCCACGTACGCGAACTGTTCGTCGGTGATGTACGAAATGCGGTCGTCGTTGAATGCCTCGGGGCGTCCCGCCGCAATATACGCCGCCTGAACCGTTTCGCGCGCGGCCGTCATCACAAGCGACCGGCACGTGGGAACTTCGATCGTGGCGTCGTATTCAGCCGCGATCCGCGCCACGTGCGACAGCACATTAATCCCCGCCACCGTGGAAATCTCGTTCATGTCGCGCAGGCCCGGAACGAACAGGCACGGACGCCCCATTTCGGTGGCGCGTCCCGCTGCTTCTTCAATCGCTTTCAGCCCGGCGATCGCGCGGACGTGCGTTCCGCGCCCGGCTTTGACGATTTCCGTAAAACCGATCACGCAGCCGCAGACGATCAGCACGATCACGCCGAACCATACGCGGCTTGCATCGAACCATTGCCGCACCGCGCGCACCGGCTGCGCCAGCCGCGCCGGTTCCGAATCCCGGTTTCCACTCCCCACGGCGACGACCTCGTACAGGTACGCGGCACCGTACTTGCAACTGCGATCGGTAAACTTAACTGTCCCGGGCGTGAGGCTCTCCAGCGAAACACGTTCCATCCCGTCGGCCAGCGAGCGAAATACCTGGTAACCGACGACGACTCGCGGTTTGCGCTGCGGCTGATCGTCGGGCGATAGCGTCCATTCCAGATCGATGGCCGTGCCAGCGTCGTTGTCGTGGTCTTTGGCGATGAGTTTCGAAGGCGGGGCGATGGCGTCGGTCGGCGCCGCGGCCGTGTCCTGCGCCAGAATCGGCCGCGTGCACAAGGTGAGCAGGCACAACACGACGGCCATCACAGAAATCATGTGGCCAGAGATGGAACGCGATTGTCTGCAGGTTGGGCTGTGCCCACCACGACCTGCAGCCGCCTGGTAGGCACAGCCCACCGTAGACAAAGACGACACACGGAGTGTGCCTGCGACTCTGGGGACGGGCTTCGTGCCGGGGCTGGACGACAAGGATTTCTACCCTTCGATGAGCTCGACGTTGGCCCGCGGAACGACGACCTGTTCTCCACTCGGCAGCTTCACCTCCAGCACACGGGCCTTCGATCCGGAGCCCAGCACGCGCGGCTCAGAGGGAAGCGCCACGGCCGTTCCGATGATACCAAAGTACGGATCGCGAATGATACGCACCGGAACTCCGATCCGCAGCACGTGCGCGCTCGCGTCGTCGCGGCTTTCGGCGGTTTGTTTGCTCCCGGCGGCTGCCGGATGCGGCCAGGGAATGACCACCTCGGGCCGCAGCACTCCCGCACGGATTTGCGTCGCCCCATTGACGGCTGCGTCGCAGCCGACGCGCGATGCGAAGAGCTCGAAGGTTCGCGCGGCCATGGCAATCTCGCCGAACCCCTGGGTGATGATCAGCGTCAGTCCCGCGGTTTCCGACCCCGTCGTCGCCACTCCCAGGTCGTAGCCCAGAAAGTCGCGCAGGTCCTGGTCATCGATCCCTCCCGTCACGATGGCCGAGACGCCCACCGCGACGGCGCGCGACAGCGCGTCGGCGGTCACGCGCCCGCCCCCGATCACAATGGCGTCGCGATGGCCTGCGGCGATCAGGTCGTCGGTCAGGTTCTGGTCCGGGCCGCGGCATGCCATGCGGATCGGTCCGTAGGCTTCTCCGCCGATACCAAAAATTCCCTGCGCGAACGATCCTTCGGCCTCGATCACGGCCCCTTCGTCAGGAAGCACTTCAACGACCGTCCCCGAGAGAAACGCGGCAAGCTGCACGGGAAGCGATTGGCCGCGCAGCATCACCTGGCCCGTCACACCCGAAATCGACTCGACCGTTCCCGCCGCCGGGGACGGGCATTCTTTCCGAAGCCAGCCAAAGATCCCCTTCGACCGGGCCAGCGGCTGGTGCGCCGAAACCAATTCTCCCATTTCCACCAGCATGGCTCCCGGGAGATCGCCTGGGGGGATCGACAGCAGATTGGCCACGTTGACCGGCGTAATCGGCCCCGGCAGATCGGTCTGGGCGATGATGTCGCGGGCTGCAACCATGTCTCCCGCACGAACGAGCACCTGCCCCCTGATTGGCAGCGTGCGCCGGCGGCGCAGAAGCATCCGCTCGGTGACCTTCAGCCCCGGTGTGTACGCTTGCGACATGGTGCGCCCAGATTACACCGCGGCCGGGCTGTGGAACAGCGACTGTGATATGAGACCTCGAATGACGCCCTGACAGAGACCGGATGTGTATGCCTGTGTGTATGCGTGCGGCCTGCCTCGACGCTAGGATACGAACTATGTCTGCCGAACCGACGAATTCGACCCGCCGCGATCTGCTTGCGGTGCTGTTCGCGCTGACGTTTCCCACGCTGCTGACGATCGTGTATTTCATCCTGCTGGCGGACCGCCATTCGACCCTGCAACTGGGCGCGTATGCCGTCGGCAAGGCGATTCAGTTTCTGTTTCCGGTCGTCTGGGTCTTTTGGATTCAGCGGGGCCGACCGGCATGGAAGCGGCCACTTGCCAGGGACCTAGCCGCCGGGATCGGCGTGGGCCTCGTGCTGCTGATTGCGGCGCTGTTCCTCTATCACTTGTGGCTCAAACCGGCGGGCCTGTTTGACGCACCGGCGGTGGCAGTGCGCGCCAAAGCGGGCGGGTTGGGGATCGGCAGCGTTCCCGTGTTTGTCGCCACGGCGATTTTTTACTGTGCCGTGCACTCGCTGGCGGAGGAGTACTTCTGGCGGTGGTTTGTTTTTGCACAAATCCGGCGGCTGACGTCGTTTCCGGCGGCGGCAGCCGTGTCGGCGCTCGGTTTCATGGCGCATCACGTTTTCGTCCTCGAAGTCTATTTCGGCTGGAATTCGCCACTGACATGGCTGTTCTCGCTGGCAGTCGCGGCTGGAGGGGTGATCTGGGCCTGGATGTATGAAAAAACCGGTTCGCTGTACGGAATCTGGGCGAGCCACGCGCTCGTCGATGCGGCGATCTTCATCATTGGGTACGACCTGCTGACGGCAGGAATTTGACTCTCGAATCGGCCCGGACGTACAATGCTTACGAGATTTTCAGATTTTCGAGAAATCCAGGCAGGGATGAATTTCGTTGGCAGAGGGTCAGGGAGCCGGGAGCGGGTTTCCCGGAGAAACGATCATGCGACGCTGGTTTGAGACACGAACATTCCGGCGGATCAACCGCTTGTACCTGGTGGCGATCGCGGGCTTGCTGTACATCCAGGGCGGAGCCGAACCGCCGACACGAGCGCAAGAGGCCCCCGCCGCCAAAGAGGCCGCGGAGGCGGCCCCGATCGGCCAGTTCCTGACGATCTCCGGGACCGTCGACGACATGCTGTTCGGGCGGGTGAACCGCTCCGCCCTGGCATTGCAGTCGCGCGCCCAGCAGGAAAAGCGCCGCGGCGTCCTGGTGCTCGAAATCCTTCCCGGCTCGAGTCCCTTTCACCAGGTGCTGGGCCTGGCACGGTTTCTGTCGACCGAAGTCTCGTCGCTGACGACCGTCGCCTACATCCCTGAAAAGCTCACAGGCAACCACGTGGTGCTGGCGCTGGCCTGCCACGAGATCGTCATGCGGCCCGACGCCGAGCTCGGTGACGTCAGCCTGGGGACGCCGCTCGATCCCGACGAGCAATCGTTCGTCGTGAACCTGGTGAACCGCCGTCACAACCGCAAAGTGAACGAAGCCCTGGCGCTGGGGATGCTCGACCGCCAGAAAGAAGTGCTGTGGGTGCAGGTGGAAATGGGGAAAAAGCCCAATGAGTCGCGCGAAAGCCGCGTCGTGTCGCGCAGCGGCTACGACGACCTGGCCAAGGCCGGGGCGCAGATTCTGGATGTCAAGACGATCAAGGAAGCGGGCAGTCCGGGAGTGTTCTCGGGCGAACGGGCCCGAGGGTACAACATCCTGGTCATGAATACGGCCCAGTCGCGCGACGAAGTGGCCACCTTGTACCGCCTGCCCCGCGAAGCGATGCGCGAGAATGCCGCGACGGGGGAAGCGCCGAAGGCCGTGATCATCCGCATCGACAATATGATCGACCCGATGCTCGAGCAGTTCGTGCTGCGGCAGATCGACCGCGCCGTGGGCGATGGAACGAACCTGATCATCTTCGAGATCGATTCGCCGGGGGGCTACGCGATGATCAGCGTCCACATCTCCGACGCGATCTCTGAACTTTCCAGGAAAAAAGTGCGGACTGTCGCCTGGGTTCCCAAGAAGGCCCTGAGCGCGGCGGCCATCATTGCGTCGGGGTGCGACGAAATCTATCTGCACGGCGACGCGATCATCGGTGACGCCGGCGGGATTGAAATTGGCCGCGGCGGGCAATTCGAATTCGCCCAGCCGAAGGTCATGGAGCCGGTCCGCCGGCATCTCGAGAACGTGGCCGAGAAAAAGCATCGCCCCGCAGCGCTGCTGCTGGCAATGACCGACAAAGACCTCGAAGTGTTCTGCGTCACCAACCGCGACACGGGGACAGTCACGTATATGACCGAACTGCAAATCCACCAGTCGAACGGCCAGTGGATCAAGGGCGACGTGGTTCCCGAATCGGGCCGCAACCAGTTGCTCACCGTGAACGGGCGGCGCGCGCACGAGTTGCAACTGGCTGAGACCCCGGTCCGCGATTTCGATGAGCTGCAGGCGCGGCTGGGGATCCCGCACGACGTGACAGTGCCCACGTCGACCCGCACCTGGGTCGACTCGCTGATCTTCACGCTCAATACGGGCTGGGCGATGACGCTCTTGTGCCTGCTGGGCTTCATGGGCATTTACCTGGAACTGCACTTCCCGAGCGGGGCGTTCGGAATCATGTCCTGTGTGTGCTTCGGCCTGTTCTTCTGGAGCCGGTTCCTGGGGGGAACGGCCGGCTGGCTGGAAATTGTGCTCTTCCTGCTGGGAGCCGGCTGCGTGGCGATCGAGATTTTCGTCGTTCCCGGCGTGGGAGTCTTCGGTGTCTCGGGGGCGATCCTGTGCGGATTCTCTTTGATCCTCGCGACCCAGACGTTCGTGATCCCGCACTCCCTGGCCGATGTCGAGCAGCTTACCAAATCGATGGCAGCATTGTGTGGGGCCATCGTGGGAATGGTGGTGATCGCGGCCCTGATCAGTCGCTACCTGCCCAGCATCCCCCTGTTTAACGACATGGTGCTGGCGCCTCCAGGTTCTGCCGCCAGCTCGAGTGAGCCGAAACTGCGACCCGACCTTGCCGGCGAAGGGGCGTTCATCAATCCGGTTCTCGAACGCGATCAGGCGCTGGTCGGAAAACAGGGAACCGCGATGACCGTGCTGCGCCCGGCCGGCAAGGCGCAGCTCGGCGAAGACTTCGTCGACGTCATCAGCGACGGCCCGTTCATCTCGGCCGGCCGCAACATCGAAGTCGTCGAGGTCTCGGGCAACCGCGTGATCGTCCGCGAGGTCGGTTAGCCTGCCCAAAGTCGCAGGCACACTCCGTGTGCCGTCGTTCCCACGCTCCGCGTGGGAACGCGCGTCCGGACGCTCTGCGTCGCGACAAGTTGGCCTGATCCTGGACTTTTCGTCGTCGCCCGGTAGCCCGACGCGTCAGCGAGGGAAGGACGCCGCGATCCCTCGCTGACGCGTCGGGCTTCCAATTGGGAACGAGCGCGGGGACGGCGACACAGCGCGTCGGCAAGTGCGTTCCCACGCAGAGCGTGGGAACGAGAAAAGACCGGTCTTGACGATTTTGCCGCGTTTCTGGTTCCATACCCGCCGCTGCGCACTCTGTTCCTATCTGATTGGCACCTTTGCGGTTGCGCCGCGTGTTCACGGGCTTCGCGCCGAATTTGTGACGCGCCGGCTTTCGCCGGTAACTAACAGGTTGAATGCGGATCATTTGACCTGAGCGAGGCGCAAGCGTGTGGTACTTGTTTTGGACCCCATCAAGACCGACGAAGAGCTGGCAGCGGAAGCCGCCCGCGAGGATTCCGACGGCCCGGCGTTTACCGAGCTGGTTGGCCGACACCAGGAACGGGTGTGGCGCCTCTGCTACCGGCTCATGGGCAACGACCACGACGCGGGAGACGCCGCGCAGGAAGTGTTCGTCGGCCTGTTCCAGAACCGCGGTACCTTCGCCGGGCGTTCGAAGTTTGCGACCTGGCTGCATGCCATCGCCGTGCGGACGTGCCTCAAGCTGCGGCGGGCGCGAGGCCGCCGGCACCGATACGAAGCCAGCATGGCCGAACGGGCCATCCACGGAGTGCGCGAAACGGCAGACACGACCGGCCAGGCGCTCGACCTCACGCAGATGCTCGAAACGCTCGACGAAGAAGACCGGGCGCTCCTGGTGCTCAAATATTCCGAAGACTACAGCTACGAAGAACTGGCGGAAGTTTTTCATCTCTCGGTCAGCGCCTGCAAGATGCGCGTCAGCCGGGCGCGCGACGCGCTGCAAGCGAGATTTCCGGACCATGAATTGTAAGGGCATGTGTTGCAATGCCTGAGGGATTGCTCGAATCGCTGGCCAGGCGCGAGGTGCCCCCCGTGCCGGCCGATCTGAACAAACGGGTGCACCAGCGGCTCAATCGGGCCCTGCTGGCCGCGCACCTCGTCGATCTGGTGTTGGGAGTTGTGCCCTGCCTCGCGGCCGAATTCGTCCGCGCGCTGGGGTACTTTCTAAAAGTGAGTCTGACCGGACGGTTCGAGAGTCGTCGTGGCGACGGCTCTCGCGAGGCGCCGTAGGCCGTCCGGATCGTGGGTGACTGAAACGGTGTCGTCGGAGAGCGGAAGGGCTCCGGCAGGTTTACAAATCCATAGCTGGGAAAGGTGAGTGCGATCATGGGTGGCAACGTCAATCTGGAAACGGTCAATACGTGGACTCAGGTGTTCGTCAACAGTTTTCAACAGGCTTTCAGCCAGATCATCTCGCTGGCGCCGCGCGTGCTGGCGATGGCGGTGGTGCTGGTCGCCGGCTACATCGCGGCGCGCTTGATCGGGCGGCTGGCCGCCGCGCTCAGCGATCACATCGGACTGCCGACCGCCGCCGAACGGGGCGGGCTCGTCGAATCGATGAAGCGCGTGGGAATCACGCGCAGTGTTTCCAACATCCTCGGCCAGATCGTGTTCTGGGGCCTGATGTGCGTGTTCCTGATGGCGGCCTTCAACATCCTTGAACTCAAGGCGCTGTCGGATGCGATGCAGGGAGTCGTGGATTATATCCCCAAGCTGCTCGTGGCGACCGTGGTCGTCGTGATCGGCTTGCTCATGGCCAACTTCCTGCGGGGCGTGATCGCCACGAGTGCCGATCGCGTGGGAATTTCCTATGCCGAACGGCTGGCGACGGGCTGCTACTACGTTCTCGCGCTGATGACCTTCATCGCCGCGTTCGACCAGCTCGCGATCAAGTTCGCGCTCCTGGAACAGATGATCCTGATCGCGTTCGGCTCGCTGGCGGTAGGCACGGGCCTGGCCGTGGGACTGGGCGGACGTGAAGTCGTCGGCGGCATCATGGCCGGCTATTACACGCGTCAGCGCCTGCAGGCGGGCGACCACGTGAGCGTCGCCGGTTACGAAGGCACGGTTCGCGAAGTCGGCCCGGTGGCCACGATCATCGAGACCCGCGAAGAGGGCCTCGCCACCCGGCACAGCATCCCCAACACAAAGATGCTGAACGAAGCCGTGCGGTAAGCTGCTCATCGGACTGTCCAATCTCGAACGCCCCGGCCGCCCCCAAAGCGGCCGGGGCATTTTTTGCGCGCTCCGTGGGGTAGGCTTCCAGCCTGCCAGTCTTCCTCACAACTAGCCCAATCGCCCTCCCCCCCATTGGTAAAGGGGGGGCCAGGGGGGGTGTCGTTGACGGCCAAAGTGCTCACGGGGGCAAAGAGGTCTCGTTATCTATCAAGTCCTCACGAGCACTGCGCTTACACGCCAAAGTCAGACAAAACTTATGAATAACAGGAGTGAATAATTCTCCAGGCAATCGTGGCAGCAATCTTTCATCGGGCTGACCGAGCCAGCTCGAGCTGCTGGCTTACTGCCGCGGCTCGAACTCTCAAACGTGTTGCAACCGGGCCCCAAACTTGTCGCAACGCGCCCTCAAACTTGTCGGAACTCATCGCCGCGCGCAAGTTTGGAAATTCCAACGATTTTACCCAATCTTTCGCGCCTGCTCCAAACTTGCGCGCGCTTACTCAGATTGCATTCCAAATCTCGTGACTTGTCACGTTGCGTGCCTGATCCGCACGCCGGATTCTCTGGTTTCCACTGAGCCGCGCCGCTCAGATCAAAGGTTGCGTCAACCGGGCTTCCCCGCGCTTCACCACCCTGTCCCCTATCGACTCTCTACTCACCTCTCACTCGCGCAGCGCCGCATTCCGAATTCAAATTCTTGAGGGGCGCATTCGCTCGTCCGCGGTTTCAGGCACGCCCTGCGGGGGCAGGTGGGGCCTCAGGGACCACAAGCCGATCGCGGAGAGCAGGCCCAGGCTGGGGAATAGCAGCGGGGCGAGGGGCGGGGTGCCGAAGATGAAGTTGTCCCGCGTTTGAAGGGAGGTGCCGGCGAGATTGGCGGCGGTGTGATAATAGAATCCCAGGATCCCCGCCGCGCTCTGAAGGAGCAGTGCGAACGCGCACAAGGCGCCGACGTGCGGAGTCGTCATACACGGCAGGTCCAGAGACGTTCACCACGCCCTTCGCTCGTTCCTCACTCAGGGCGTGAAGATATAGGAAGCCGGGGCCTCGAGAGGTAAGGTTTCGGGTTGTACGACGACCTGAACCCGGCCCTCACGGAGACCCC
>JACQFH010000216.1 GCA_016200145.1 Planctomycetia bacterium
CAACACAGCGGTCGCTTTTTCGCGTTTCTGTGGCCGTTCGGGGCCACCTTGATACCGCGGAGGTACCGCACGAAGGCTTCGGCATGCGTCGTCTGGAAATGGGCCGCCGACGGCGTTCCCCGCCCGTCATTCACGAACCGGATGAGGTGCTCGGTGGCCGTCCGATATCGGTTCACCGTCTGAATTGACGATCGCAGGATTTGCTCGTGGTGCTCCAGCCAGCGCTGTCGCAATTCCAGGACCGAGACCGGTTCAAAGCTGAGCGCGGCAGGAGCGCCAACCAGTAGCTGGGCGTTTATCTGGGCAGCCAACTGCTCGGCGGCAGTTTTCTCGGGGCCAACCCGTGGCCGTCGCCTGCGGCCGTGTTCGTGATAGCAGAGGTACCAAATGCTGCCGCGCAAATATGCGCGGACCCGCCCCACGCGAAACGCCGTTTTTCCGCGAGCCATGAGAGTTTCCTCAGAGAACTCCCCCGCCACAAAACGCCACAAAGGACGCCACAAACGGGACTCTCTGAGGACACTTCAGAAATGCAGACGCCCATGAGCCAAAGACTTATGGCTCATGGGCAGTCAGGCGAGCGGAGAGGGGGGGATTCGAACCCCCGGTCCCCCTTTCGGAAGACACAGCATTTCCAGTGCTGCACAATCGACCACTCTGTCACCTCTCCGGGTTTGCTCACGCGCCATTCAGGCTGAAGCAGGAATCTACTCCTTCTCCTCCTTCTTCTTCTCAGGCTCCTTGGGCTTCTTCTCCTTAGGGGCCTTTTCTTTCTTGGCGGCCTTGGCGTCTCCCTTGCCCTTTTCCTTTTCGGGTTTGGCCTTCTTGCCGCCGGCGGCTTTCAGCGTGGCTTTTTCAGCGGCCAGGCTGGCCAACCGGTCGGCCTTGTGCTTGGCGACTTCGGCGTTGTTGGTTTCGACCTCGGCGATCTTCCGCAACCTTGCGGCGATCTGGCGGACCCGCGCGTCGAGCTTGCGCCACGCCGTGTCGGTCTTAAATTTTGTGGTTTCGACCTTCTTCTCGGTCAGCGCTTTGACGCGCAACGCGAGGGCGTTTTTCGCCCGGTCTAACTGAGACTCGGTAATTCGGCGACTGGTTCCCATGCTGTCTGCAACTTTCCTGAATTTGGCGGCCAACTGTGATTGATTCGTGCACGGACCGTCGGTTGACAGCCCGTTGCGAATCGGTGATTTTCACATGAGACAGCGAATTCTTCAATAGCCACGCCCGGATTCATTCGTTTAACCGCGACCCGGAAGGGGAGCGCGTTTCGCGGGGAATTAATGCTCCGACTCGGGACCGACGGTGGGACGGTCGAGACAAAGGCGAAGTGCAACGTTTTTCGATACGCGCTCCCCTGGCGGGTCGCGGTTAAACGACGGAGTCGGTATGAGAGCAGTCGTACTGGGTGCGGAAAGCGTGACTTTTACCGCCGATTATCCAGCCCCAATTCCGGCGGTGGGGGAAGTTGCCGTGCGCGTGCTGTGCGCGGGGGTTTGTGAGACCGACCTGCAGCTTGTACGCGGTTACATGGGCTTTCGCGGGATTCTGGGGCACGAGTTCGTGGGCGTGGCGGAAAGCGGGCCCTTTCGAGGCCGGCGCGTCGTGGGCGAGATCAACGCCAGTTGCGGGACGTGCGAACTCTGCCGGCAGGGGCTCGCCAACCATTGCCCGTCGCGGAGCGTACTGGGGATCCTCAACCGTGACGGAGCTTTCGCCGACGTCGTGTGCCTGCCGCAGACGAACCTGCATCCGGTCCCCGATGAAATCTCCACGCGCTCGGCCGTGTTCACCGAACCGCTGGCCGCGGCGTTTCAGATTCCGGCCCAGGTCCCGCTGCGCAGCGGCCAGAAAGTCGTCGTCCTGGGGGACGGGCGCCTCGGCAACCTGTGCGCGCAGGTACTGGCCCGCGAGGGTTGCTCCGTGACGGTGGTCGGGAAGCACGCGCGCAAGCTGGCCCTGCTTTCCCAACTCGGCCTGGCGACAGTTCCGCTCGAGTCGCTCTCCAGAGAACGACGCGCCGATCTTGTCGTCGACTGCACCGGTTCGCCAACCGGTCTGGCCACGGCTCTGGAAATCGTTCGCCCGCGCGGCACGATCGTTCTGAAGACAACGGTGGCCGGCCCGCAGACGCTGTCGCTTGCGCCTGTGGTGATCGACGAAGTCACCATCGTCGGTTCGCGCTGCGGCCCGTTTCCCCGCGCTCTCGTCGCCTTGCGCGAAAGGCAGATCGACGTGGAATCGCTGATCGACGGCGTCTACCCGCTGGAAGAGGCCACCACGGCGCTTGACCGCGCCCACACCGAACCGGTCCTCAAATTCCTCCTGGCCGTGGATCCATCGTCTCCCCCCCCTTAGCAAGGGGGGGGCGGCTGAAGATCAACAACCGCGCTCTACCCGGTTCGGCGAAAGATCACTCCACTGAGAGAATCCCAGTTGTGTAGTCGATATGAAGAACGTGGTCGAGCAACAGTCCTACGCCGAGCAGCGCGTGATCCCCGTCATTTCCGACGACTTCAAGTTGTCGCTCTTCACCAAACCAACGCAGGATGCACGAATACGTTCTCAAGACGACCTGAGAGCCGTCCGCCAGCACAGCTGAAACAGATCCAGATGGAGCGAATTGCAATTGATCGATCAAAGACTGCGGAAGAACTAGCTCTCCGGTGAAGCCAGTGTCAATCCATGCCAGAAGCGCAAACGTCGATTGTGGAGTCGACGACGGACTGATCTCAATCTCGATCAGAGCTCTGCCGCTGTGATCGACATGGCCAGTAATCATCGAATGCTGGCGCCGAAGTGCAACGCCGCTTTGTGCCCTACGCGAATCGCATGGGCCAATCGGGTCGGATGTGCCTTACGGGCGGCGCCGATCGCCTGGCTCAGCGTTCGGCCAAGAAAGTAATCCCCAGATTCCGGCTCGATGGCAACAAACTCGTCGATGTGCGTGCGTTCCAAGACGTCACGCAGTTTTGACTGGTAAATCCGTTCCGCGTTCTGGGCCACCTGATCGAAATCCTGAGACATTGACTCTTCCTATCCAGAAACGGCATTCGATTGTGCTTAACTAAATGATACCGTCGTGAAACAATGAAATGCAAATTTCGCGTCTATTTCACCGTGTTCACGGGCAGTTTCATTCTTGGCGCCACACGCACGCCCCATTGCACGCCCACGCGATGCCACGGCATAATGCGAGAGGTCTTACAGCAGAATCGCTTTTCCCGGAGATGGAAAATGCAGCGATCGTGCGGCGGTTGGTGGATGGCGCGAGCCTGCTTTGCGTCTGTGGTATTCGTCTCAGCGGCAGACCTTTCGCCGGTACGCGCCGGTGAGATCAAGATCGGCGGGCACACGTTCACGCTCCCCGATGGCTTCGAGATCGAGCAGGTGGCCGGGCCGCCGCTGGTCGATCGGCCGATCACTGCCGACTTCGATGAACTCGGGCGGCTCTATGTTTCCGACTCGTCGGGATCAAACGACAAAGTCGAGAAACAGCTTGCCGAGAAGCCCCATCGCATCGTGCGCCTGGAAGACACCGACGGCGACGGCCGGTTCGACAAGTCGGTCGTATTTGCCGACAAGATGATGTTCCCCGAAGGGACGATGTGGCTCGACGGCTCGCTGTACGTCGCCGCGCCCCCCAGCATCTGGAAACTGACCGATACCGACGGCGACGGCGTGGCCGACAAACGCGAAGAATGGTTCGCCGGAAAAACGCTGACGGGCTGTGCGAACGACCTGCACGGCCCGTACGCCGGTCCCGACGGCTGGATCTATTGGTGCAAAGGGGCATTCGCCAAGCAGAC
>JACQFH010000220.1 GCA_016200145.1 Planctomycetia bacterium
ATGCGGCATGGCGCTCGAGCGCAACCCCGCCTGGATTGCTCCCGCCGCCGGCGCGACCATGTTTACGTGCCCGATGCACCCCGAGGTGCAGCAGGACCATCCCGGCGATTGCCCCAAGTGCGGGATGGCGCTGGAACCGATGGTCGTATCACCGGCGACAACCGACGACGACGACAACGCCGAGCTGCGAGACATGACCACGCGACTGCGGGTTGCCTCCGCACTCGCACTGCCGGTATTCGTGCTGGCGATGTCGCATCTGGTACCGGCGGCGGCGATCCAGGCGTGGGCGGAAAGTTCAGCCTCCCGGTGGATTCAATTTGTGCTGGCGACGCCTGTCGTATTCTGGGCGGGCTGGCCGTTCTTCCGCCGCGGCTGGCGGTCGCTGCTGACGAGGCATCTCAACATGTTCACGCTGATTGCACTGGGCGTGGGGGCCGCGTTCGTGTTCAGCGCTGTGGCGATGCTCGTCCCCGGAATCTTTCCCCATGCGATGCAGCATGGCGGCAAAGTCGGCATCTATTTTGAGGCGGCGGCGGTGATCATCGTTCTCGTGCTCCTGGGCCAGGTCCTCGAGCTCCGCGCCCGCAGCCGCACGGGAACTGCCATCAAAACGCTCTTGAACCTCGCGCCGCCGGTGGCGCGGAAAGTCCTGCCGGACGGTGATCGGGAAATCTCGCTCGACGCGGTGCAGGTCGGCGACCGGTTGCGCGTGGTGCCCGGCGAGCGAGTGCCGGTCGACGGCGTAGTCGTGGAAGGTTATTCGAACGTCGAAGAATCCATGATCACTGGTGAGCCGCTGCCGGTGGCAAAGGCCGTTCGCGATCGGGTGACAGGGGGAACCGTCAACGGCGCGGGGAGTTTCATCATGCAGGCCGAGCGCGTCGGCAGCGATACGCTGCTCGGCCAGATTGTTCGGATGGTTGCCGAGGCGCAGCGCAGCCGCGCCCCGATTCAGGGACTGGCCGACAAGGTCGCCGGGATTTTCGTCCCGGCCGTGCTGGCGGTCTCGGTGCTGACTTTCGCGCTTTGGCTGTGGCTGGGACCTGAGCCTCGGCTTGCTTATGCGATCGTCAACGCCGTGGCCGTGTTGATCATCGCCTGCCCGTGCGCGCTGGGTCTGGCCACTCCCATGTCGATCATGGTGGGAGTCGGCCGCGGAGCCCAGGCAGGCGTGCTCGTCAAGAATGCCGAGGCACTCGAACGGCTGGAGAGAGTCACGACGCTTGTCGTCGACAAGACCGGTACCCTCACTGAGGGCAAGCCCCGCCTCATGGATGTGGCGCCTGCAATCGGTTTCGACGCGAATGAATTTCTGCGTCTGGCGGCTTCGCTCGAACAGAGCAGCGAGCACCCGCTGGCCGCCGCCATCATCCACGGCGCCCGCGAGCGCGGCCTGGCACTCGAAACGGCCAGGGATTTCCGTTCGGTGACGGCAGGCGGTGTCGTCGGTGAAGTGGCTGGTCACGTCGTGTTGGTCGGCAAACCCGAGTTTCTGAAAAACGAAGGAATGAGTGGCCTCGATCCGCTCGAAGCACTGGCGGTGGCGCTGCAAGAACACGGAAAGACTGTCGTGTTCGTGGCAATCGATGGCAAGGCCGCTGGGCTTGTCGCTGTCGCTGATCCGATCAAGTCGTCGAGCACGGACGCAATTGCCGACCTGCACGCAATGGGCCTCAAAGTCATGATGGTTACCGGCGACAACCGCCGCACTGCTGCCGCAGTCGCCATGAGCCTGGCGATCGACGGTGTCGAAGCTGAGATCGAGCCCGCCGGCAAAGCAGCCCAGGTCAAGTTGTTGCGGAGCAGCGGCGAACGAGTGGCGATGGCCGGAGACGGCATCAACGATGCCCCCGCGCTCAGCGAAGCCGACGTCGGGATCGCCATGGGAACCGGAACCGACGTCGCGATGCAAAGTGCGGGGATCACGCTGGTGCAGGGGGACCTGCGCGGCATCGCGAAAGCGATTCGCCTCAGCCGAGCGACAATGTCAAACATCCGGCAGAACCTGTTCTTCGCCTTCGTCTACAACGTGGTGGGCATTCCCGTCGCGGCGGGACTGCTCTACCCGTTCTTCGGTGTCCTGCTCAGCCCGATCATCGCCGGCGCCGCGATGAGCTTCAGCTCGGTCTCGGTCATCGCGAACGCGTTGCGATTGCGAAAAGTCGAGCTTTAGCGTCGAATGCAAGTAGGATGGCCTTTCAGGCCGTGGCGTCGGGATCCTGAAGCTTACGATGGTTGTTAGCCGTGTGCTGCTTTATTCCAGATGCCGATGGCTGAATGCAGTCCGAATGGATGAGACAGGCTATGGAATCACCACTTGCGGAACGCGAAAGATATCATTCGCTCGGCACTGCGGCACCTGAGTTCTTTGGACTGGTGCTGCCCCTGACGGTCATCGGGGCGCTCTTGATGGGGGCCGCACTGTTCGCGCTGTCAAAAGCGGGACATTACTATGTTCTAGTGGTTCCGCTTCTCGCGGCGGGTGTCGTGGCGGCGATCCTGGGCTGGGGTATCGATTTCGGACGATGCCGCAATCGAGTGATCGCGGGCGTTTCCGGTGAGAAGGATCCCCCGAACCAGTGGTCAAATGGCATCATCTTCAGCATTGAAGCGATCGGGATTTGTGCCTTCATCTGCGGCGTTGGCCAGGTGCTCGCGCGAAGGGTCTTTTGCGAAGAGTCCGATTGCTGGGCGAAACGTTACGTATGGTCGCTTTCGGCCGGAAAAGGGCCGGAAATCGCACGCGCTCTCGAGTCCGGGCGCCTGGCGGAATGCCTGGTCGACGTGTTCGTCGTGCCTGCTGACACTGGCGCGCCGCATTGCGAAATGCGATTGGAGATCTGCAGCGACGCGCGCAATGCGAAGGGTTGTTGCGCCTTTCTCTCGCTGACAGAAGAATCAGGCGGCGCCAAAACTAAGCGGCGTTTTTCCATTCTGGGCTCTGAAAACGTGCTCTGGCAAGTTGCGCTGACGGCGGACGAACTCCGATTGTTTCGTGAACGCTTCCTGCCTGCAGGCGCGGCGTGAGCGGCGTGACGATCATGCGGCGAAGATTCCGTCGTCCCACGCTACGATTCCGCGGAGCCATTTGGAGGGTTGACACATCCTACATGTGTCGGTAACATGCGCCTACATCTGTAGGCGGCCGTGGCACGGTCCGCCGAACAAACCTTCAGGAGCTCTGGTGATGGTCAGAAAGGGCGCCCGCGAACGGCCGCCGCTGTCGGACGCGCAGTTCGAGATCATGCAGGAGGTCTGGAAACGCGACGAGGCGACAGTCAGCGACGTCTGGGAGTCGCTCGCGGCGCGTCGCGCCGTGGCGCGGAACACCGTGCTGACGCTGATGGACCGCCTGGTCAAGAAGGGCTGGCTCAAGCGCCGCGCCGCAGGGCAGACGCACCACTATTCAGCGGCTGTTTCCCATCGATCGACGCTGGGCGACGTTGCCCGCCGTGTGGTCGATACGGCGTTCGCGGGTTCAGTTGATTCCCTGATGCTGGCGTTGATCGAGGGCCGCGGCATCTCGGACGACGAGGCGGAGCGAATCCGGCGGCTGATCAACGCGGCGAGCAAGAAAACGAAATGAGACGATCAGGCTGAGCTCGGACTTACCGAAATTTCACTCAGATCGGTGACAATCATGATCGACGTCCTGTTTCTCCTGGCAGTGGTGACGATCGTTCCCGGTCTGGCCTGGTTTGTCAGTTGCCTGCCCGGCACGCGGGCTGCCGAGCGCGACCTCGTGTGGCGGACGGCGCTCATCGGACTTGCCGCGGCGCCGCTGCTGGTGCTATTGCAGCAAATTGTCGGAATCTGGGGCTGGTCGCTGCCGATCGAATCGGCGGGCGCGCCGCCGGTCGGCGCCGCCGGCAACTACGCATTTTCCACAACCGCCGCCGATCTGTCGGGCGACACTCTAAATCATGACGAACGTTCGCTGCCGGACGAGTTTGCGGCTGGACCAGCCGAGGCTCGGGAGGAAAGTCACAATCGAGACGTGTGGCGCGCGGCAACTTCGCCGGGTCGACCGGCGGATGATCATTCGAGAGTGCGCTCAACCGGTTCGACATGGTTTACAGTCCTCAGCTCGGCTCGTGCATGGCTCGCGGCAGTCTGGATCGCCGGGTCGCTCTTCTGTCTGGCCCGGCTGGGGTGGGGACTGTGGCAGATGCGGCGCCTCGTTCGCGGCGCGGAGCCGGTCGCCGACGAATTCACATTGTCGATTGGCGCCTGGGCGACGCAGAAAGTGGGAATACGATCGGCGGTCCGGCTGGCGATCAGCGACGGGACGTATGGGCCGGTGGTGGCCGGGGTATTCTGGCCGGCGATCCTGCTGCCTCCGGCACTACTTCGCCCGGAAGCCAGGTCAGATCTGAAGATCGCGATGCTCCACGAGTGCGGTCATATTCGTCGGCGCGACGCAGCCTTCAATCTGCTGCAACAGCTCGTTGTTGCCACGTATTGGTTCCATCCGCTGGTGTACATGATGGATCGAAGCTTGCGACAACTGCGAGAAGAGCTGTGTGATAACTACGTCCTGGCCGAGGAGCCGGCCGTGAATTACGCCGAATCGTTGTTGGGAGTGGCTCTTCAAATGCGACAGTCCGCAGTGGCGATTGCAGCCGTAGGGATGTATGGATCGCAAATCAATCTGGAACGTCGAGTCGAGTCGTTCCTCAATCCCTGTCGGACAATCGCGACGCGGGCCTCGGGCCGCGCACGCGTCTTGGTGCAGAGCGCCGCGATTTGCATCGCGTTTGCAATTCTGATGATTCGCATCGATGGGGGCACGACCGGAGATTCGAGTCTGGCCGCAGCCAGTGCGCTGCAACCGTCGCCTGCAACGACCCAAGCAGTCGTGGCAGTTCCGCCCAAGGCGGCAAATTCCACGGCGACACCGCTGGATGCCCTCGATCGAGCGCGGATTCCTCCGGCTGAATTGCTGGCCGCTGGTCCCCAGCCGCCGCCCCAGTTGGTCGCAGTCATCGGAGACGGCCGGCTGTCGCACTGGGGGTGGATTCTCAAGGTCGCGATGACTCCTGACGGTCGCCGGCTGGTGACGGCCGGCCGCGATGGAACGGCACGGATCTGGGACGCTGCGACCGGAAAAGAGTTGCATTGTCTGACGGATTTGGATTCGATCAACGGGATCGCCATCAGCCCGAACGGCAAGGTGCTGGCGACGGCTGCCGGCCTGGTTCGTTCGCCCCAAATGACGGCGCAACTCACGCTGTGGGACCTGGAAGCGGGGGTTGTTCAAAGGACCAATCAGGGAACTCACTTTAGATCTTCGGTTGCGTTCAGCCCTGATGGCACGCGGATCGCGGCAGCCGGAATGGGGATGGCTCATATCTGGGACACGGCGACCGGACAGGAACTGCTGAAAATTCAAGCGCATGCAGAAGGGCGGCACATCTTGTATTCGATTCCGGATACGGCATTTTCTCCGGACGGTCAGGTCCTGCTCACCTCCGGCTTCGGTCCGGCAGCTCCGGGAAATCGAAGGGGTGAAACGGTGAAGTTCTGGAATGTTCACTCCGGCGAACTTCTCGACCAGCTTGACGGTCGAGTGAGTCCGAACCCATTTCTGAAAGACGGCACGCTCGTCGTGCGCCGCGGGGACGGAGCCATCCTGCACTGGGATCCGAAGAACAAGCGGGAAATTCGCAGGTTTTCCGAACCGCGGGAGAATGTCGGCATCCCGCAGTTCAGCCCCGACGAAACCGTGGTGGCCGTCACGTCAACAGAGTATCAGCATCAAGCGATGACGAGCAGACACACGCTGGAGGTCTGGGACCTCGCATCGGGCGCCAAACGATGTGCAAACGACGGGCTGCCCGCGGATGTCAATTCGCTGGCGTTCACGCCTGACAGCAGCACGATCATCACCGGCGGTGGAGATGGCCGGCTGCGATTCTGGAATGCTCGCAGCGGCAAATCGACTCAATCGGGAGACGACAAATTCGATATCGTCGCATCGGTCACTTTCAGCCCGGACGAAAGGACCGTTGTTTTGAGCAAGCGCGACGGCACGATCGATTTCTGGGACGTCGAATCGCGGAAGACTGTGGCCTCGATTCATTCCGAAAGGGAATGGCCCAGGGCGGTGGCCTTCAGCCCCGATGGCGCGACGCTGGCAGCGGGGGGCAATGGCCGGATTGTCGACTTCTGGGATGTCAGCACGAAACGCAGGCGACGGAGCCTGGAGGTCGCTCAAGGAAATGCGATTGTGTTCCGGCTTAGTGCAGATGGCAACTTGATCGCCACGGGAGCAAGCGAAGGTCAGACGGTGCTCTACGACCTGAAGCGGGAGAAATCGGTGGCGACGATCACATCGCCTGGCAACGACGGCCACTTGGTGCGTTTCCTTGCATTCGATAGCGACGGAAAGCTTCTGGCAAGCGCGTGCCGGAATACAGTCACTTTGCACGATATTGTCACCGGCCAAAACCGTCAGATTGGGATCCCGGGGCACATTCACGCAATGGACATGAGCTCCGACGGCAAGCTCTTGGCTTGCGGAATCGATGCGCCCCTGCCTGGAGGCGGATCTGCTCCGCGAATCGTCGTTTGCAGCCTGAGCAATGCGGACGAACCGGCGATACTGGAGGGGCACAAAGGCTCGGAGTTGTACTCGGTGGCATTCAATCCCAGCGGATCGCGTTTCGCCAGTGCCGGTAACGATGGGGCTGTCCGCATCTGGGATCCCTTGCAGGGCGTCGTCCTCGACACGATCACGCTGAGCCCGCAGGCAGGACAGATTCGGAAGGTCGTCTATTCCCCGTCCGGTCGACACTTGGCGACCATCAACGCCAATGGAACCGTCTACCTGCTTTGCCTGGCAGATGCGCCGGCGCGTTGACGGGATTCATTTTCCAAGGTGGCGGCATTAAGCTGATCGGCATGACCAGTCCGGTGACGGCTACGGCCGACGCGACGAAACCCCCGCGGGTCAGGCGATGGGTGCCGCTCTCGTTGCGGATTTTTGCGGTATTGCTGTTGTTTCTTGGTTCCGGCAGTGTGCTGTGGATCGGCATCCCGGCGTACCGGCAGCATCTGGCGCTGGAGGAGCTGACTCGAGTCAAAGCGAACGTGCAGTTTTTGCCGCACGGTCCCGCGTGGTTGCGTCACCGGATGGGTGATAAGCGGATGCAACCCTTTGACACTGTGATCGGCGTCCATCTACACGAGACTGGCGATGCCGATGAATCGCTCGGCTCCGTGAGGTCGTTGCCGGAACTAAGAATATTGAATCTGTGCCGATCGAACGTCACTGACGAGGGCCTTGCCAGGATCGGGAATATGAAGTTCCTGCAGCTCTGGCTGTGCAACACTTCGGTGACCGACGCTGGACTGGCCCACATCGGGCGACTGACCAGGTTGCGCTGGCTGTTGCTCGATGGGACGCAGGTGACCGACGGAGGCCTCAAG
>JACQFH010000221.1 GCA_016200145.1 Planctomycetia bacterium
CAAAACGACGGCACACGGAGTGTGCCTGCGACTTTGAACGAATTCTTCAATCATGCTTTTCGAGCTGTTCGACCGCGAATCCGACGTCCGCATCACTGCGGGAAACCTGCCGCATTGGTATCAGCCCGGCGTCACGTACTTTGTCACGTTCCGAACTGAAGATTCGATTCCGAAAGATGTCGTCGAGCTGTGGTATCGCCGCCGAAACGACTGGCTCTTGCGGCACCGTATCAACTCGCATGATCCCAATTGGAAGGCAAAGTTGCGTGCGCTCTCGTTCGCCCAACAGCAGGAGTTCCACGCAACCTTTTCACAAGAATACGAAGAATGTCTCGACCGGGGAATTGGTGCCTGCGTTCTGAAGCGGCCCGAATTGGCGAAAATCGTCGCCGACAGCCTGCGGCATTTCGACGGTGATCGTTACCACCTGGGCGACTTCGTCGTGATGCCCAACCACGTTCACGTGCTTGTGTGTCTGTTGGGCGACACCGAAATCGAATCGCAATGCTATTCCTGGAAGAAATTCACTGCGACTCAATTGAACAGGGCCCTCGGCAACCCAGGGCGCTTCTGGCAGGAAGAGAGTTTCGATCATCTGGTCAGGAGCCTGGACCAGTTTGAGTATCTGCAACGTTACATTGCCGCAAATCCGATCAAAGCCAGACTCGCCGTGGGCGAGTATGTCCATTACGAGCGCCCAAAGTAGCAGGCACACTCCGTGTGCCGCCGTTTGCAATTGCGGCTTCGAATTGTAATCGACGTCGTGTGCCGCTCATCGCATCGAAACTGCCCACAACTGCCATTCCATCCGTCATAACAAGCGACGGCACACGGAGTGTGCCTGCTACTCTGACGACCAATTGGGGGGTGTCTCAAGTTGCGGGCGCAGCGCCCCGGCCGCTTAGGAGCGGCCGGGGCACGTTCGCGCTCCAATCCGAGATAAAGAAACCAACCCGTCGGATGAAATTTGCATTGCGCCGGGCGTGACCTAGAGTTCTGCATTCTGGCAGTTCCACCGACCAGGTGCGGGCCGATGGTCTCTCATTCCGTCATCGTGTGGACTGTCCTGGCGTGGACCCTGGCCAGCATCTGGATCGCCGTTATCTTTGCTTTTGTCGGCGCCTGGCGGCGGCGGCCGCTTTTGCGTCCCCACGCACCAGGACCGGATTCCGCAGACCTGCCCCGGCTCAGCGTCATCGTGGCAGCCCGGGACGAAGCCGGTTGCATCGAAACCTGCATTCGTTCGCTGTTCCGCCAGGACTATCCCGATCTGGAAGTCGTTGCCGTCAATGACCGCAGTTCGGATGAGACTCCCGCAATCCTTGATCGGCTGGCGTCTGATTTCCCGGGTCGCCTGCGAGTGATCCATGTTTCCGAACTGCCTGCGGGCTGGTTCGGAAAGCCGCACGCTCTCGATCGCGGACTGCAAACTGCCGCGGGGAGCGCGATCTGTTTCACCGATGCCGACTGCGAGTTTCTGTCGCCTTTGGCTTTGCGGACGACCGTCAACGAGATGCATCGCCGCGATCTGGATTTCTTTTCGATCGCGGCAAGATATTCGTTGACGAGCCTGCGCGAATGCGTTGCCGTCCCGTGCTGTTGCGAGTCGCTGATGTCGTGGTTCAGGCCCGAGCGCGTGAGCGATCCCCGCCGGCCCGAGGCGTTCGCCAATGGGGCGTTCATCCTGGTGCGCAGGGGGCCGTTCGAGAGGATCGGCGGCTGGGAGGCGGTGCGGTCGAAAATCAGCGAAGACCTGGAACTGGCCCGGCACGCGAAACGGTTGGGACTCAAGCTGGGGCTGGCCGAAGGCCAGGGCTTTTATCGCACCGATTCGTACCGCACGGTCCGTGAATCGTGGAACGGCTGGAGCCGGATTTTCAAGGGGGCCCTGACGCCGCTCCAACTGTCAATCACGCTGTGCCGAAGTCTGGTGCTGTCTATATTGCCGCTCATCGCCGTAACGTGGGGCTTGTGCAATCTGCTGGCGACGGGCGATGCCTGGCTGATGCACGGCGCCGGCCCGGGGTTTCTGGTCGCGTTGAGTCTGCGCTGTCTGCTGGATCTGGTCGTGTTCCGGCTGGTGGGGGCGCCGGTCGCAGCGGCGATTCTCGCGCCGCTGGGACGGATCTTCATGCTGGCTGCCGTCACGCGGGCGCTGCTATCGCATGCCGGCCTGGTTCACACTCACTGGCGCGGCGCGACGTTCTCCTCCGGCCAGATGGTCATGCCGCAGCCGGCAAAGGCGTAGCCCCAAACCCGAGCGATTCCAGGAGCACCGGCTGGCGCCCGTCATCCAGCAGCTTTCTGACAGTCCGTTCGATCTGCGGCAGGAACCCACGCTCCAGATCCAGCGGATGGAGCACGACGCACGGCAGTGCGCCCGGGCGAAGGCGAACTTGAAGCTCGCCGAGCCGATACCCGAGCCGGCACAGGATGCGGATCGGGGAAACGTCCCAGATCCAGGTGGCCAGCGGCAGCCTGCAACCGGTTGACGTGACGATCTGGCGATACCCCACCGTGTAGTGAATGCCGAATCTTGCCAGGCGCTGCGGCGTGGCGAACCCGACCCGGTACGCGGGAGCGATGAAACCGCTGGCCGGCATCCCGAGCCACCGCTCGAGAATCTCCTGCCCTGCAGAGAGCCGTCGGTCGGTCTCGGCCGGATCAAGACCTTTCATTTCATCTTTGCCATCGGCGATTCTGGAAATGAAGCTGCGTCTGCCGGGCCGGAAATGTTCGAATCCGTGCAGCAGCAGATTGGCGTAGTCTTCACGAACGCGGTCGAGGAATGGCCGGTCGTGCTCTCCCAGCGGCACTCCACCCCAGCAGGGCACAACCGCGGCAGACATCCTGTTTCCCACGAGCGGCCGCATCGACCTGGTGAATTCAGCCACGTGCGTCGCGTAGATCGGCGCGACGTCGTGCAGCATGACGCAAAAGGATGCGGAAACGTCCCAGGGTTTCATGTCGCTCACCATCGCTGTCGTTGATTCTGATGTGGGGGGCAGGACTATATTCAAAGACGATGAACCACTCCAGACCGTTTTCTGGTTGCGTTGGAACGAATGGCCGGTCCATAATGACGCGCTGGGCCCCTTGTGCAGCGGTGCATCTCTCTCACCTTGACGTCGAAAGACTCGACGTATCGAACGCACCTCGAGGACCTGGCCATGAGACTCACGGGGTTCTTTCTGCTGGGCTGCCTGGCGTTGACGGGAATTGCAAGCGGGCAGGCCACGTCCGATCCTGCGTCGGCTGGGCCAGCCGAGGACCCGGAATTCGATTCGCTGCTCAAGAAGTCCCACTCCGGCGCCCGCGCCGGCTCAGAAGGGGCAACCGTGCTGGCAGTTCCCCCGCACGACATTTTCGAAGACGCGGAATTCATCAAGCAGCTCCCAACCGACGTCCAGGAAGCGTACCATGCCGCGCTGATCGCCCATTACGAACAGGATACGTGGGCCTTGAAGCAGCGGCAGCGGATCTTCGAGTGGCAGTATTATGCCGGGATCGTCGTGTTCGTCGTCTCGATCAGCGTCGTCGCGATCGGCCTGTGGATGTCGTGGCTGCAATTCTCGGCGTTCTACCGCCAGTCACTGACGGCCCCCCGGCAGTTGGAAATGACGGCCACGCAAGTGGCCGCGGCGGGAAAGGCGAAAGGCGCTGCCCCTGAGCCAGTCCAGCCGATCCTCAATCAGATCGAAGTGTCGGCGACGGGAGCGAAAGTCTCGACGCCGATCGTGGGGATCATCATCCTGACACTGTCGCTGGCGTTTTTCTATCTGTATCTCAAATTCGTGTTCCCCATTGAATGACGCGGCCCGAGCGATCGGGAGGAGCAGGCACAATGGCAAAGTTCGGACGACGCGAGTTGCTGGCGCTGGGTCTCACTGCGGTGGCCGCGAGAGCGGCGTCGGCCGATGGGACGGCCATTCTGCCGAAGACGATCATCAACCGCCATGAGGGAAAATCCTCCGGTGACAAGACCCGTGTCCATACTTATGCCAACGACCCGACCCACAGCGTCCCGACTGCAAACGATCCGACGCGTCCGGCGAATCCCGCGCCAGTCTACTACGACGCCAGTCGGGCGGAACTGGCCCGATTGCGCCGTGACATGGTGGCGTTCCGAGCCCGGCTGAGCGCCGATCTGCGATCGCTGGTCGAATTATTCGTGACCGCCGAGCAGTTGAAGAAGATCGACGAAACGCTGGCCCTTCCCGACACCGACGACTACTCGTTCCTCAAGTCGATGCTGGAGGGCCTCATCAAGGCGAAGCTCAAGGCGTAGCAAAAACGTGGGATAGGCTTCCAGCCTGTCGAAAAATGATCATGGCTCGGGAGGGCGAGGCCACTGCCGAGCCGCCGCGACGCGACGCGTAAGACGACCTTCGCGCTCGTCATCGGCGGCGTCCATTGGCTCGGCGGCATCGCCGCCTCGTTTCTCATTCCCGCGCCCGTCTGGTTGATCGCCCTGGACCTCGTCGTCGCTTACCTCCCGATGGCCTGGCTCGGCGGAAAGCTCGGCGGCGGAAGCCAGGCTGCTGCCGGACGAGCGCCGGCGTCACAGTCGTAACCACACCCGCACAATTATCGGAAGATTTTTCTTGATTTTCAGCTCGCTCAGCAGTCTAATGCACGTCGCACTAGAACTGGACTGTTGAGCCGCGAACTCAACGGTTCGCCACGAGGGCCAAAAGACCGGGCCGACCACGGCCATCCGCCGAAAAATCGCAATCGGCTAGTTCTGCCGCGCTGGGACAACGGCTTAGCCGTTCTGCTCAGCTTTGCGGTGTCGCCGCCAGTTCGTTCCAGCGGTCGTTTTCTGCGCTGACGGAGCTGACGATTCGTGCTGACAAGCTCATTGTCGGCATGTAATCCTGCCTACCGACCGTGGGAATTCTCTCGCGGCGTGCTAGCCACGTCTGACAAAGCAATGCCCGCCAAGCTCGCATTGCGATCGCAGTTCCGTCGGCTCGAAACGCTGAGGTTCACAATGTCAATTTCGCTTGAACGGACTTCGGCAACAACCCGCGTTGGGCTCGCCGCATCCTTTGTCGTCGTCCTTGGGATTCTTCTGCATCGTAATACTCAGGTTGCGCCAGCCGGACGATCCAGCCGGGACGCGAGCAGTTCTCAGGCGCTGCCAGCAACGACGACAAAACTGACAACACAAGAACACGAGCCCTTCCTGACAATTGAATTAGGATCGAAACTCCATGTCCGGCAGCAAGCCCCGTCTCCTCCACTCTACGTCAGGCCGATTGCAGAATATCTTGGAATCGCAACTGCCGAGTTATGCCGCCCTCCCGAACATTCCCCATCGAAGAGCCCAAAGGGCCGCGATGCAGGCAAGGATGACGCCGTCACCTGGGTCGAACGCTGGGGGCCGCGGCTACAACCTCATCATCCCGAGTTTCTAATCGCGGCAATTCCCGATCCCGAGCAGTCGAGAAGCGGCTTCCGGTTCGATATGTCAATTGAAGCGCGTCAACGCGCAGCCAGCGCTGCTGACAGCACCGACGCGACGTACGTATTGGATCGCTATTTCCTCCCGTGGAGAACGGGGATCGATGACGACCTGAAAGATTCCCATGTACCCGAATCTTTCCCCGGTGTGCTCGTCTTCCGTTCATTGCCGTCCAGCGACGTCGGCATTCCTCCGGCGAACACTCGCGTGCGACTGTTAGTTGTTTTCCTCATCGGCGACACGCCAACCGGTGGACTGCACAAGCGTGCCCTCAGAGTCGCCCTCGATGTGGTCGCGTGGTTCCAACTCAATGAAGCATCGCACGAGGCCCCGGAGTTGAAGCTTGTGGCACCCGTCTTCTCTGGCTCACAGACGTCACTCCAGACTGCACTCCAGGCGTGGTGGACAGAGCATCCAACTCGTCTGACTGATTTGCGACCAAAGTGGCGACTCTCAATCGTGAGCACAGCCACGGCCGTTCAGCACAGCCATCTGGTTCCGGAGTACACATTGTCAAACGGCAAAAAATTCCTGGAGCCGACTCCAGCCGCCTTTCATTTCAGCACGACAAACATCCCGGACGAAGTCCTCAGCAGTCACTTGCTGGACTTTCTGAGAGCGATCCATCCACACAAGCGGCACCTGCGAATCGCGCATCTCCGCGAAAGTACGACCGGGTTTGGTGCAAGTTCGTTCTCCATTGGCCAACCCCTCGCAACGCCCTTCGATCAGGATGGAAACCCGCTTCCCGTCGCGGAAGTGCAACCTGCACTTGAAATCATCGACGTGCCATTTCCTCTTCACATCTCGCAAGTCCATGCTCGCCATGACGGCGCTGCCGGCGCCACAGACAGGTCGGCACCACAGCTCCGTGCCGCGGGACGGAGTCTGCGGATTCCGACCGACGAAAAGGAGGGCAGTGGGGACACGATTCCACAACTGAATCAGTCGATGACGGTTGTTTTCCAGGACAAGGTGTTATCCGCGGCGCTCCAGACACTGGCGAAGCAGGAATGTCACTACATTCTCATCACTGCCACTGACCCCCGCGATACAATCTTTCTGGCAAGTGTCGTAGCGACAAACTGCCCGGACACGCGCGTCCTGTTGACATTGAGCGATCAGTTGTACACGCACGCCGAATACGTGCGGTATCTGGCTGGCGCCTACGTGGCAAGCAGCTATCCGCTGTCGCCGCTGGTGACCGACCAGGCGTTTTCGGGCCCGAAACGTCAGCAGCTCACTTCGTTTGGCGAGCAACTGGGCTTCGCGTACTACAATGCGATTGCCATACAACTCGATAAGCACAAAGCGCTTCAGTTCTACCGCAAACATTCTGGCGGCGAAACACCGGTCTATGGTCCGAACGTGTGGTTATCGCAGATCGGCCACGACAAAGCACATGTCCTGAGTGATGAACCGCCGCAAATGTCGCGCAGTCAGGACGTCGGTACGCTTGCCGTCAGCACAAGCGATGACGTCGCGTGCGACTGCGTGCCGGCCGGTGCGCCACACTATTGGTGGCCGCTGTGGCTGATTGGGGTGATTGCGATCCAGATCGCAGTTGCAATCAGGGGCCGTCAGACCATCGGTCGCTACGCCGAGCGATTCATTCAAAAGACGGCTGTCGCAATCACGGGGCGACAGGTCGGGGAAAACCGCGATACGCCGGGCAAGGAACACGAAACAACGCTGCCCCCACCCATACCGCGTTTCTGGTGGCCGCTCTGGTTGATTGGAATCCTTGTTTCGCATCGCGCGACGACGACTTGGCGCAACGCGTGCATGTCGGTCGCAACAGGCAGAAACTGGCTACGTCGGAGGTTTCGGAGAACATCGGAAACCGCGGACCGCGAGCAACTCACGACCGCGGCGGGTGAGGAGATGGCTTCCGCAAAGATTCTTGCTCATCGTTCGCAAATTGCATTCATCGCTCATTGGCTCGCACTGATTACGCTCGCGGGGGCAGTCGGATATGTGTCGGCGATCGAAGGGCTCGGGCGCGATATTGATCGAATGGTCGCGTATTCGAGGAGTGAACCGTCGAGCCCCGGTGATCAGCTTTCAGCACAGTTGCTCGCACACGTGTTCGCGTGGTGCGCTTGCATTCTGCTGGTACTGCAACTCGGGTACGACTGTTGGAGATGGTGGTGCGCGGCTCGCCGCCTGCTGAGAGTCGGTGTGATGCAGCGCGGGGCACAGTCGGCACATTCCCATGCTCCGGCATCACAGCAAGCACCCGGCGAATGTGATCTCGCGGCTGCGAGATGTTTCATCGGCTGTGCGGTGTCCGTCGCAGTCATCAGCGGCGTGTTTCTGCTCGTGTACGACGGTGTGAGTCCTGATGCGGTCGGCTGGCAACGGGCACGAACGATGGATGTGCTGGGATGGCTGTCTCCCGTCGTTCCGCTGTGCGAAATCGCTGGCGTCATCTTGTGCTGGTGCTGGCTTCAGCGCGCGCGCCTTGACCGACTGAGCGAATTTGAAGCGCAATGGGATACGTGGTCGCAGGGATACGATACAGATCGGTTTCAGGAGGTGACGCCAACCTGGTGGGCGCAGCGGGTGGCGGGCATTCTGCAAGATAACAAGAATGTTATGGCCGCTGCCGGGTCATGGTATCGGTGGCCGTTGACGAAGGATGGCGGAACGCTGGATGCAAACTGGTACATGATCGCGGGAGGCGCATTTGTCCTCTGTGGCGTGGTCTTCATTGTTCCGCGGTGGTTGTCCGGCCCCGACGGGCTTGTTGTGCAGCTGTGTGGCCTGGGAATGCTGTCAGCGGGCCTGTTAATCGCCTGGGAAATCGGCCGGGCGTGGCATATCTGGACGACTTTGGAACGGTTACATCGGCATGTGTCGCGGCTTCCGATCGAGAACGTGATTTCGAGGCTGCCCGATCAGTTTGTCAGGAGTTACGGCGATCTGTTTTTTGTTGAGCGATACCGCAGCGGCAATACGCCATCGCTGACACACCAGTTGCACTGGGTTCTCGCTGAGCGAGAGCGTCAGGGGAAGGAGAGTCCATTCACTCAAAGTGCTATGGAGCAGGACCCATCGAGAGCGGAGGGGAAATGGGTTCGACAATACATTCGGTTTGTGCTTCCCGAGATTGTCGCTCGCTGGAGCATCAGGCCAAGTGAGGCGGCATATCCGGATCGCGAATCCGGTCTCCACAAGACGGATGCGACTCCAGCGGCAGAGCGAGCAGGCACCGGTATTGCTGCAAATGCGACCACAGATCAGGCCGATCAAATGAATCCCGACGCCCCGCAGGGCGGTGAACGAAAGTCCGACATCGTCGCAGCTGACGAAAGACTCTTTGCGATGATGGTCGTAGTCTTTGTGAGCCAGTACCGTTTGCAGTTGAAGGCACTGGCTTTGTTTTTGGTGGCGGCGCCGATCCTGTTGTTGCTGGCGTCCGCATCGTATCCATTCGAGCCGCAAAGGCTGCTCATGGATTTCGCCGCACTGATGGTGTTATTGTGTCTGGTCGTGTTGCTGGTAATCTACTCAGGGCTGAATCGCGATGAATTTCTGAGTTGTGTCAATGGAACGATGCCTCGATGGTATGCGATCAGTCCGGATTCTCTGGCCACGTTCTTTATTGTGTTCTTGCCGCTCATGTTGACGTTGGCATCGACGTTGCCGGGTGGAGAGATTGTGTATAGCTGGGTGTCGAGCATCGTCGACAGCGTTCCTTTGCAGCGATGAAGGAACCGTGCGAATTACGAGAGCTTCCAAACCATGAATCTGCTGTAAGGTGCGCCCCCCTTTACGACGACGGCCAGGCGCGACTTCGTGGCCGCGGTGGGAAAATGGCCGTCCGCAACCTCCGCCTACTTCAAATTCGCCAGGATGGCAAATTGGGTTTTGTAGGTGTCGCAGTGACGCCGGAACTGCTCGCGATCGAGAAGTTCTGTGACATAGACTTCCGCCATGACCGGATAGGCCAGGTGCGTGCAATCCGACCCGAAGTACAGATCGAACTTTCCGGCTTCAAGCGGGGATCCGTCTTTATTGAACGCCTGAACGGACGGCGGCCAGGCAAATGATGCGCAGACTTGCCGGCCGGTCCAGCCGAGGACGACCCAGACTTTCGTCTTGCCACGCTGCTGGTCGAAGAACACGGGGACCATCATCCGCGCGTCCTGGCCCAGATCGGCGTCGTGCCCCAGATTGGCCGACCATTTCAGAAATCGTGCCGCGTCGGCATCCGGGTCGGTGCCGGTTCCTGCGGGAGTGTTCGGCGGCAGTCCGAGCTGACGGTTGGCGGTCAGAGACGCGCCCCGGAACAGGCTTTCCAGATCGAGCAGTTCGTCGAACAGATTCGGTTCGACTTCGCCGGCGGCGGTCAAACGATGCATCTTTTTCAACGCCTCGACCCCAAACGTCTCCTCCAGAACGCCGCGAATGAAGTGATAAGCCAGGCTCCGGCGGAGGTACACCGTCGCCAGCGGCTCGACCGCTAATTCCGGGGTGACATAAAAACTCGGTCGCGGCTCGCGTTCGCCGGCTTCGGATGCCGGATATGGAAATTCGGCCTGTTTGACGTGTGTCTCGCGCGTGAGAGCCAGGACCCCTTTGAACAACTCGACGAGCTGCTTCCGGTACGTCTCTTCGAATTTCAAATGGATCGCCTCTGGCGTTTTGTCCGGAGTCACCAGCGGCTCCAGCGCCCACGTCTGATAGTCGTACCAGCCGGAATCCTCGTTGGGCGACAGGTCAATTCCCCCTGATCGAATCCGGGCGATGAGCTCCTGCATCAGATCAAAGCCTGCCGGAATGGCTTGATTGCCGTAAAGCCGCATGACCAGGTCGGCCTCGTGGCTGCGCGACGGTGGCAAAAACGAGACGCTTTCCGGGGGGCTTGGGGGACTGCCGCCGTCCAGCATGGCGATGTAAGACCTCAGGTCGCCTCCCCGCAGCGAATTTGTCATTCGGGATATGAGTTTGAGATGTTCTTCGTAACTGGTTCCGGCTTCGCTGTCGGAGCGCAGGGCTTCCGCGATGGCCCTGATGCCGGCCTCCCCCTCCAGCCTGGTTTGCAGCATTCGGTCCTGCCGGAAAATCCGCTGCAGAGTCGTGTTCCAGGTGTAGAACCCGAGCGGCTTCGATCGCAGCGGATCCTTCTGGAAGCTCTCGAGAGTTGCGGAGACGGCCCGGTCGACGGCCGGCGAAGACGCGAATTGCAATTCACCGAGACGAGCGGCCGCCAGAACGATCAGCCGTGCATCGCCTCGGGCCGGTTGCTGCTCGGCCAGGACTTTGGCCAGGCGGCTCAGCAGGGCGCTTTTGCCGGCGAATCGGCCGGCGCCCTGTTGTGCCGCCACGTCGACGGCCGCGTACAGGCCATCGTCGAACTGCTTGGCCTTTTGTGCCAGCAGCGCGGCCGATACCGTTCTCGCACCTGAGAATTGGGCGAGCGTTGCCGACACAGGCAATTCCTCGGCGTGGAATTTGACGCTCGACGACTTCAACCAGCCAGACTTCGGCTGTCCCCGGACGAGGACGGAAGTCGCCAGCCAGTCGCCCCGCACATCGGAAATCGTCACAATCTGGCTCTTGGCAAGTTGCGCCACCGTGGCCGCGCCTGCCTGCAACGGAGCCCGCTCGTCGGAGATAACGACGGTGTCGCCGCGCCGAATACGTTCCTTCGGGGTGCGCCAACTCTCTTCGCGCGGCGAATCGAGACGAACAATCTGCTCGCTCAGGTCAAGTTTGAGCCGATAGCCGCCATTCTGAACCTCACGGGTCAGCTTGCCGTTCCCGTCGGGCACTGGCAGCCGTACCGTCGATTCGACGATCGGCCTGTTGGCCGGTTTGTCTGGCGGCGCGGGCGCAGGTTCCGCGATAACCTCACCCCGGAACAGCAGGCACACCGAGACGATTGCCAATGAGGACTTCGTGGCGAGCATGGCGACCCTCACTTTCAAGCTGGCGAAGGCACGAATCTCGGAATGCCTGCCGTGCCAGACAGGACTTCTCGACGGTCAGGCCCTGATGATACACAACTCTTAGAACTCTTAGTGCCACCCAATAAGTCTGTTGATTCTGGCCGACAGAAAACCACCGCGAGCGACACAACTGGTGAGCAGTAAAGGCTTTCCGAATGCGCAGCCCTCGGGGTAGGTTTCGCGTTAATGGGTGGCATTCCCCGTGCGCGCGACATGACCGCTAGCTATGTCTGACCTTCAGCATGTCCCTTGTATTTCGATTGGGCAGCCTCTCTCTTCCGCAGGTAGGCTGTCCGGGCTGTTTCGTATGACTCAGCCTTCGTGTAGACCCAAAAGCTGACGCCCAGGGGGACGGCGAAAAGGAGGGCATACGCCTCCGATCCAGGATGTATTAACGCGAACAAAATGGCCGTTCCGATGCCGCCAACGAGCGAAACCAACGCGCCGACCACGGCACTGCCTTTCGTGGGGAAGTACGGCTGGCCCAACTTTGTGTGACGGATGTAGCGCTGGCGCTCGCGCTCCCATTCGAGCTCGATCTGGCTCAGCTCAAACTGGAGCTGCAACTGGGCGGTTTGGTCGTTCAATCGCACACCGCACGAGGGACAGGTTACAGCCGCGTCGCTGACCTGGTGGCCACATTCCGGACAGTCGAGGAGGGCCATGACATGCCGCCTTTCGTTCGCGTTACGGCCCATCTCACACTGGGCAGCCCCTGAAATCAAGCAGAACCGGCCTGACAATCTGTCAGGCCGGCTGCGATCCAGTTTGACTCTCGTCGGTGTGGATTAAGACTTCGCCTCCGGCTCTTCCGGAAAGAGCCATGCGTGAACGCAGTCCACGACTTTCCGCAGGCGCTCGTCTAGGGAGATGCCACCCAATAAGTCTGTTGGTTCCGGCCGATGGCACTTCGCACTTTCTTCCCGATGATCCCGCGAAATCGTTATCATTGGAGACGTGCGAGCTGTCTTCCCCGGCCTTGAGCACTGTCTCCCGAATTTCATTCGATTCTCAAGGAGAATGGACATGTCTTGGAGTTCCAGCCTCACGACAAAACAACTGTTGGCGGTCTTTGCAGAGGAAATTGCTTCCCGATCGGGGAGCGTGTTCGACGTTTTTGACGATGGCTGTCGCCTCTTCGCGCGCTCGATTCTGCCGCGCGTCGAAGAAGTCCGGCCGCACGACCGGCACCAGGGGGGCGTCGCTCTGCGGGGAACTGAGTCGCAGGTCTGGGTTCATCCCTATGTATTTCGCCAGGTCTGCCGGAACGGAGCGATCATGGCGCAGGCTTTGGAGACATGCCATCTCACAGGAATCGATGAGATTTCCTGCGACGAGGCGTCGGAATCCGTTCGCGAAGCGATCGCGACGTGCTGCTCCGACAAGGCGTTTACGACGGCGGTGGAACAGACGCGCTCGGCGGCCACCATCCAGGCCGACCTGGCTTTGTCGATCTTGTCGCATCTGTCACATTTTCCGGCAGACCGACTAAGTGATTTCCTGGCGATGATCTTCGAACGCTTCACGAACGGACGCGACAACTCCCGTTACGGATTGATGAACGCTGTCACGTCTGTGGCCCGCGACACCCGCGATCCGGAACTCCGATGGCGCCTCGAAGAACTTGGCGGCGGAATTCCTGCGGCGATCGCGCCGCCCCGTGGTGACTTTGGTGGCCGCGCCGTCTATCAATGGGATGCTCTGGTTCGCTGACGCGGTGCGCGAACCAGCGGACCCACGATCTAAGTCCGGCCGCGGACCTTCGAGAAACGGTTCGGAGATCGTGAGTGGCCCAAAGCCTGCCTCTGTGACACATCCCCCGGAATCACAACATGCGCACTCTGCGGATCTGGTTTGTGATCTTGGCGTCATCGGTTGCAACAGGCGTTTCCGGCGCCGAACCGGTCGACATTGGGACCCGGCGGGAGCTGTTCGTCGATCAGGCGCTGATCGAGCGTCTCGACGGACGATCCGAATTGATGCTGCATCATCCCGTGCCGCGCGAAGTGGCCCTCGCGTTCGCCGAAAACCGGCGGTCTCTTAAACCAGTTGCTCCCCGAGGCGTCCGCACCGCTTTCGAGCGCCACTCGTCGACTGGGGCAGATGCGAGACTTGGCCGGTCGTTTTTCGGCCGTCGTCCACTTGCCGCCGGACGAAACCACGATCACCGAGTTGCGACTGATGTCGCGGCCCGTCTACCGGTACAAACAGGAAACGCCGGACGCCCTCGACGGCGCCCTGTTTTCGTTTGTCGAGGCGACCGATCCGGAAGCACTGCTGTTGCTCGAAGCCCGGCGCGGCAAGGCGAAGGGAGAATTCGAGTGGCGGTACACGCTGGCCCGGGTGACAAGTGTGCGGCTGATCGTGCGGTTGGACGGCAAGGAATGCTGGTCGGTGACCAACTTCTGGCGCTCGCCCAAATCGCCGAACGACCCCTACGTGGAATCTGCTGACGGCAAATACGCGGCGGAGAAATGACGCCGTTCGCGCAGGCCCATCGAGCAGCTCGGCGTAGTTTGCGAACCTGTGGCGTTTGTCGATTCGTCTGTCATTCACCGACGATTTCGAGGAATTACTTGACGACTGGCTCGCGGTTTGTCCAGAATATTGAGCATCTTATCCAGAAAGTGATTCTGTCCAAGCATTGGTTCGGCCGGAAAGACAAGACGACTTTCAAACGGCGGTAACACCCATGTGGAAGTTGCTTGGCGGATTGCTGACAAGTGGGCTGGTTTTGGTGTGGGGTTCGATGGCCCAAGCCGATGACACGGCGAACGCCATTATCCAAAACGCCATCAAGGCCCACGGCGGCGCGGCCAACCTCGCCAAGCTCACGGTCCGGCACGAGATCAGCAAGGTGACCAGGGAGTCCGGCACGCAGTTCACCAACACCAGGGTTGCCTGGGTGCATCTGCCTGACCGAATTAAGACCACATCCGAAGGAGAATTCAAAGGCCAGCCGTACAAAAGCATCAGCGTCATTGACGGCGACAAATCATGGTCCAGCACGAATGGGCGGACGAAGGAGTACACCGAAGAGCAATTGAAAGAGTTGAAGGATCGCCTCCATGAGGACAATGTTCTCACACTCGTGCCTTTACTCACAGACAAGGGCCTAAACCTGTCGCCGCTGGGCGAGGTTAAGGTTAGCGATCGGCCGGCCCTCGGCGTCAAAGTATCCGCCAAGGATCACCTGGACATCGACTTGTACTTTGATAAGGAGACCGCGCTCTTGGTAAAGAGCGGGCGCGGGAACTGGGAGCACCTCTACAGCAATTACAAGAAGACCGACGGTCTCAACTGGGCGATGAAGATGGTTGACTACAACAGGGAGGACGGGAAGCAAGTTCGGGCAACCGAAATTACGGAACTCAGGTTCCTGGACAAGATCGATGACAGCGAGTTCACCAAGCCCTGATCCTGTCCCGTGGCCACGCACTGTGGTGAAGTAAATTGTCGGCCGGTGGGCGCTCACCGTGCCGAACCACACGCTGCAGCAGACGGCGGCCGCGATCCTGGTTTCTCAGAGTTCCAAAACTCGGCGCGCAGTCGCCGCCGCGGGTTCACTGGTCGTCGTGATCATCGTCCGCTGGGCAAACCGTCGCGACGCCCCGAGCTTCGTGCAGCGCCCTCCCGACGGTTCCGCACCCCGCCCGTTGACGATCCACACCGTGAGCCAGAAGGCACCAGGAATTTTCGATCGTTTGTCAGGCCAGTTCCCAGGTCTCCCACGGATCTTCAAGATCGCGATGAACCCGCGCCTTCCACCCCGGCTCACGGCCGAAGTCTTTGAATTGCAGTCAGCCGGGGTGCCAGGCGGGAAACATTCGCATTAAGAGGTTGAGAATGTCGACGGCGACATCCCTTTCGTGAATTCCGCAGACCTCAATGCCGTAAAGATCGTGCAGAGGATCGACAGAGGAAAAATGCGAGAGCCATTCGTATCCCGCATCGGAAAGGGCGGCGAGCACCTCATTTCGGCAGTCGAACAATTCAGGCGAGAAGCGAAATGGATTCATCGCGAGAACAACGAGCGAGGTGCAGAGACTGAGGTAAGCATGCCGCCAGTTTACCGCGGGCGAGTGTCGGAATAAATGCCAAACAACACGATGACGATCATGCCGCACCACAGACCGGGCAGACTGTCTTTTCGCGATCTTCGCTCATCGTGGGAGTTTACCCACGATGAAGCGGGGGCGGGAAGGCGAGTGAGCCGCGGCCGCAGTCCGCCCCAATCCCAGACTCGCCGCCGGAATCACGCTGACACGCGGATGAGAGCCTGGGCTGGCAGAACGGCAGACGAGCCGGTCAGAGACCTGCTCCACGGGAGGCGCGAATCTCGCCGCCAAACTTCTCAACCCTTCCGGCGCGGCTATAATACTTTCTCGCCAAAAACCACGGCGGAGTAGCTCAGTTGGTTAGAGCAGCGGAATCATAATCCGCGTGTCGGGGGTTCGAATCCCTCCTCCGCTATTCGTCTGCGAGGCCGAACAGACGTTTCAGGGCATTCATCAGGCCGTGCGGCGTGCCCGCGCGGGCCTCGTCGCGCAGGGCTTCGAGGGGCGGGTGCAGGAGCTTGTTCACGAGCTGCTCGAATGAGCGCTCGATCTCCAGGCGGTCGTCTTCCAGGTGCGGCAGGCGGGAAAAGAGCCGCGCCAGCTCGGCTTCGACGATGCCGTGATGGTGCTCGCGCAGGCGCTTGATGATCGGGCCCGTCGCGCGGTGATACAGCTCGGCGCGGAACTTCTCGGTCTCCTGCTCGATGATCTCGAGCGCCTTGTCGACTTCGCCGGACCGCGCGCGGCGGTTTTGCTCGCAGACGGCTTCGAGATCGTCGATGCAATAGAGATAGACGTCATCGTCGAGGTCGTTGACAGCCGGCTCAAAATCGCGCGGGACGCCCAGATCGAGAATGAACACGGGTTTGCGCCCCGTCTTCTTGCGGATGCGGCGGAAGCGCTCGCGATCGACCAGCGCAGGGCTGGCGCCGGTCGTGCTGACGATGACGTCGGCCTGCGTCAGCCATTCGTCGAGCTGCTCGAACGGCCGGACGAGGCCGCCGCACTCGGCGGCCGCCTGCTCGGCCCGCGCGAGCGTGCGGTTGGTCACCAGCACCTGGCGGGCGCCGGCCTCCTGCAGGTAGCGCAGCGTCTCGGCGGCCATTTCTCCGGCGCCGATCACGAGCACGGTTTTGTCGTCGAAGCGATCGAAAATCCGACGGCCGAAGTCGCCGACGGCGACGCTGGCGATCGACACGCGCCCTTCGGCCAGCGACGTCTCGCTGCGGACGCGTTTGGCCACGTTCAGCGCCCGCTGAAACAGCGCGTTTGTGAGGGGGCCCGCCGCGGCGTGGTCTTGCGCCAGGGCGTAGGCTTCTTTCACCTGGGCCACGATCTGCGGCTCGCCCAGAACCATGCTGTCGAGGCTGGAGGCCACCTGGAACAGGTGCCGGACGACGTCGGGCCCCGTCCGCTCGACGAGGTCATCGAAGAATTCGGTCAGCGGCACGAGATGGAAGTCG
>JACQFH010000232.1 GCA_016200145.1 Planctomycetia bacterium
ACGGGCGGTTCGACTGGGACAACCATCTGACGCTGGCCGCCAATCCGCATGTCCAGGACCTGATGGTCGACGAAGTGCTCGTGGCATTCGAAGCGAACGAATCCGGGGAATCGGCCCCTCAACACGAGCAACAATTCGAGGAAGGAGACGAGGGGGGCGCCGGAAGAGCCAGCATGCCGCACGACCTGGCCCCGCCGAGACGGTAGCGTGGACTGAAGTCCATCCTACGTCGGCGATGAGATCGCAGCCGTAGCGGCGGCGACAAGGCCAGAGCGTTCGAAGTCTTCGATTCGCGAGCGCAACATCGACTGGATCTCCAGCAGACGGCCGCCTTCCTGCAACTTGCTGCCCTCGCGGTCGGTCACATAGAACACGTCGAGCACCTGGTCGACGTGCGTCGCGATCTTGGCAAGCGATACCGACAGCCCCAGCTCGAGCAGGGATGACGCAATCGTGTACAACAGCCCCCTGCGGTCGTCGGCAAACACATCGATCACCGTGAACCGTTCGGAGGAATCGTTGTCGATGACCACGCGCGTTGGTTCGCGGCACGCGTGACGAGACTCGGCTCGCCGCAGCCTGCGATGCCGCGCGAACAGCTCTTCGACGGTCGTCCGCCCCTGCAGCACGTCCCGGACCGACGATTCGACTTCGCGCAGCCGGAAGGAAGGCACTTCTCCGGCATGATCGGCGTCGTGGACGCGGAAGCTGTCGATGACGAATCTTTCAGGCGTCGTACAGATCACAGCAGACAGAATCTCGAGCCCTTTTGCCGTGAGGACTCCGGTGATCTTGTGAAACAGTCCCGAACCGACCGTATCGCGTGTGACGATCCGGTATTCGACAGTGCCGGTCGCCCCTTCATAGCGGCCCGCGACGACGACGCCTTCGGAAGGCAGTTCGCTGATCGCAACCAGGTCGCGCACGATCTGCTCCGGGGCGGCGGCAGTCAGGTAGTGCAGCGGGAGCGAATCGAGCATCTCGCCCAGCCGCGCGAGCCGCGGCGCCTGGTCGGCTTTCGGCGGCGCGGCCGACGGCGGTCGAGCTTCGAGCAGCCTGCGAACCTGTGCCGAAATCTCACGGGTCCGTTCTGCCTCGCGGAATTTCGGCGGCGCTCCGGAAAGTATCTGCTGCGCCCCTTCGAACAGCTCGGTGAGCAACTCGGACTTCCAGTTGGTCCAGGCTCCGGGACCGACCGCCGCGATATCCGAAGCCGACAGCACATACAGCATTCTCAGTAGTTCCGGGCTGCCCACGTCGCGGCTGAAGCGGGCCAGCATGGGCATTTCCGACAGGTCGCGTCGGAACGCCAGGTGGGCCATCAGCAGGTGCTTGTGCACCAGAAATTGCAGCATCTCGGTCTGCTGCAATGAAAGGCCGAGTCGCGCGGCGACCGTGGAGGCAATCTCGCGACCCACTTCGCTGTGGTCGCCTTCATAACCTTTCCCCAAGTCGTGCAACAGCAGCGCCAGGTGCAGAAGATCGCGATGCTTGATGCTGCGGCAGGCTGTACCCAGCGGCCCGGCGTCGCACGCGAAACGCTCGGCCGCTTCAACCGCCCGGATCGAATGTTCGTCGACTGTGTAGGCGTGATACTGATTGAACTGCAGCAGGCACCGTGCGTGCGTCATCTCGGGCATGACGACTTCCAGAAGGCCGGTCCGGTACATTTCACGCAGTTGTTTTCCGACCTGGCTCGTCGAACGCAGGATCGAAAGAAACAGCCGCGCCGCCTCGGGCGAAACCGTGCGCGGGAGCCTGGGCGCCGCCTGACGGATCAGTTCGACGAGGCCTGGCGCCAGCCGCACCGAGTATTGCGCCGCCAGCTCGATCAGGTGTAATTGTGCTTCGAGCGTACCGCCGACCAGGTTGCGGCAGCTCGGGACCACGTCGATCTCGTTGGCGCTGACGACGTAGATCTGGTTGCTGCGGTGGGAGCGCACGAATTTCCAGACCCGTGCGATTGGCGAGACGGGCCGATGCCGATCGGCAAACCGCGAGGCGATGTCGACCACGGCCGTCGTATGCCGGAACAGCGTCTGCATGAAGCGCTCCACCGGCCGCTGCCCGGCAGTCGCCGCGACGCCGTGAAGGTCCGCCAGCCGCAACTGTTCTTCGCGGGTCAGGATTTCCTGCGCCTTCCCGGCGGCAAAATGCAGGTCGACCCGGATGCGGGTGAGGAACTCGTGCGCCTCGACAAGCGCCTGCTCGTCTTCACGGCTCAGGGCGCCTTCCAGCCGCAGGAGCGAGATGTCGGGGGTGCCGTAGCGGGCGAACCCGATCCAGCGGATGAGATGAATGTCGCGCAGGCCTCCGGCCGAGCGCTTGAGATCGGGCTCGAGTTGCCGCTCGGTCTCGCCGTGTTGTTGCCGCTCAGCCTCTCGGGAGGCGATCACGGCGCGATAGAAGTCGGCGAAGCGCCCGCGCCCGACCTGGCGTCGGAATCGCGAGGTAAACGCCTGGAACAAACGGTCGCTGCCCCACAACAGGCGCGATTCCACAAGCGCGGTGGCGAATTGCGGGTCGACGCGCGCCGCCGCCAGCGCGTCGCGCGGGGTCCGCACGCTGTGCCCCAGCTTGATTCCCGCGTCCCAGCAGTCGCGCACGACCTGGGAAATGCATCCAGGCAGGCAGGTTTCGCAGCGCGGATCGTGCAGAAACAGCAGATCGACGTCGGAATACGGAGCCAGCTCGCCTCGGCCCGTCCCTCCCACCGCGACGACAGCAACTTGCTGCCGAATCACTTCGAGCCCCGGTGCCGGGCCACGGGGAAGGGCGGCTTCAAACAGCTCGCAGACGAGTTTGTCAGTCATCTGGCAGATCAGCGCAGCGACCTGCAATCCGGGAGCTCCGCCCGCATATCTCTGGCGCGCCTGATCGCGCAGCGACTGCAGCCTGAGCCGTTGCTGTGCGAGCCTGTCACGCCACGCGTTGTCGGCCGACGTCTTCGCCTCGCGCTGCTTCACCGTTTCGATCAAACGACCCAACCCCGTTCAATGAGCATGATTCGACGAGCCGCGAGACGTCCATTGTTCCCCGCCGAGCGTATCGTAGTTGGCCGTTCGAATCCCGCCAACCCCGCCTTGGCAACGCAGGAAAACAATACCCCCTGGCTCGGCCCGCGGGCCGAGCAGGGGGCGGGTGATCAAGAGATGCGGCTCACCGCCGCGTTCACGAGACGGGGAGCAGGCGAATTGTCAGAGCGCTTCTTCGCCGGTCTCGCCGGTGCGGATGCGAATGACTTCCGACAGGTCGGTGACAAAGATCTTTCCATCGCCGATCTGCCCGGTACGCGCGACGCGAATAATCGTGTCAACGGCATCGCGGACCATCTTGTCCGGAACGACGATCTCGAGTTTGACCTTGGGGAGGAAATCGACGGTGTATTCGGCTCCCCGGTACATTTCCTTATGGCCGCGCTGGCGGCCGAAACCGCGGACTTCGGTGACGGTCATCCCGTCGACACCGGCGCCCGTGAGGGCGTTTTTAACGTCCTCGAGCTTGTAATGGCGAATGACCGCCTCAATTTTCTTCATCGTCGTGCTCCTGGAGAAAGGGCGATCACCAGTGATCGCCGGGAATTGTCAATTATCCGAGACGAACTCCGCAGGATGCCATCGCCACAACAGCCATTATAGACATCCGTGCGACTGCGAACCACTACAGGAATATATACCCTTCTTCTCCATGCTGACTGACGTCCAGGCCTTGCAGCTCTTCCTGCTGGCTGACCCGCAGTCCCATGACCGCGTCCAGGATCTTAAGGAGGATCAGCGTGAACACGACCGCGATCGCGATCGAGGCACCGGCTCCGACTGCCTGGTTGATGAACTGTGCGCCATTGCCTTCGAGCACACCCACGGCTTTTGTCTGTGCCGGGACAACCGCCGCCGTCGCGAAGATTCCCGTCACCAGTGCCCCCAATGTACCTCCCACGCCATGGACGCCGAACGCGTCGAGAGCGTCGTCGTATCCGAACTTGGCCTTCAGATTGCAAGCCTGGTAACAGACGACGCCCGCCAGGGCGCCGATTACAATTCCATAAAGCGGCGTGACCGAACCGGCCGCAGGGGTGATGCACACCAGCCCTGCGACAGCGCCCGAGCACGCGCCGAGAATGCTCGGCTTGCCGCGCAGCGCCCATTCGGCGCCGGCCCAGGCGACCGTCCCGGCGGCTGCCGCCAGGTGTGTCGACACAAACGCGTTGACCGCCAGAGCATTCGCCGCGAGCGCGCTGCCAGCGTTGAAACCGAACCAGCCCACCCACAGCAGGGCCGCGCCAATACATGTGTAAGTCATGTTATGCGGGGGCATTGGTTCCTGGCCGTGGCCAAGACGTTTGCCGAGTACCAGGGCGCAGATCAGGGCAGAAACTCCCGAACTGATGTGTACTACGGTGCCACCGGCAAAGTCGAGCGCGGGGAACGCGGCTGCCTGTTTAGGCGCGTCGGGCGCCAGGGGAATATAGAAGAAGTTGAGCCAACCCTGATCCGACCAGACCCAGTGGGCAATCGGGCAATACACAAACGTACCCCATAGAATCGTGAACACGACCATCGTGCTGAATTTCATGCGTTCGGCGTAGGCGCCGCAAATCAGGGCGGGAGTGATGATGAAGAACATCATCTGGTAGACCATGTGCAGCGATCGCGGAATGCTGCCCGCCATGGGAACATCGGCGCCAGTCGACGCACTCCAGGTCGGAAGTACGCCATTCATGAACATGAATTCAGTCCCGCCACAGAACCCGCCCAGTGCGTCGGGGGCGAAGGCCAGGCTGTAGCCGTACAGTGCCCAGACGATCGACAGGATCCCCATCAGAAAGAAGCACTGCATCATCACGCCCAGAACGTTTTTCTTGCGGACCAAACCACAATAGAACAGGGCCAAACCGGGTGCCGTCATCATCAGCACCAATGCCGAAGAAATAAGCATCCAAGCCGTGTCAGCCCCCGACAAAGTCGGACCGGCGAGCCGCGAATCGGGCGGCGGGGCGGCGGGATTGGCGGTTACCGATGCGGCTGTTGGCGGATCGTCGGCGAATGCCAAGTCTCCACAGAAAACAAGAAAAATCAGAAACGGTAGCGCATAGTGTCTCACAAGCCACATGGTCAACTCCTTGAGCGCGGAGGGTGGACATCTCGTGCCGGGTGGCACGAGCCAGTGGCCCCCTTTGCAAACGCTATACCGTTCGGCACGGTTAAGGTTGCGGGGGCCGGGTCACCATCCTACCCACAGACGTGGGCATTTTTCGAGCGTAGAAGCCAAACCAACCACGCAATCAGCCGGCCGTTAACGTAAGAGGGTCGTCAGGAAGCAGGAATCCTCGCTTGTCAAAATCGCGAACACCCATCAAAACCAGTGGGCAGACCTGGCCCTGTTCCCGTCAAAGATAGGCGGTACGTGCCCGACTGGATTCTCAATCTCAACAAGCTGTCATTCGAGTTCGTCACGCGCGGACCGGCTTGGATCCATGTTGCCGTCTTCCTCCCTCTGGGGCTGGCAGTCGGTGCGATTGTCGCCGCATGGTCGGCAAGGATGGTCGCACGTGAAAGCGACGGGGAACGCTGTCTTGCCGGTTGGTCGAAAGGCGTCATCGTGGTGTCGCTCGGAGGACTTTATGCGCTCCTCGTCGTGGCCGTGATTCACGGACACTGCCAGTGGATCACCGAGGGAGGATCGATCGACTGGGGCCACTGGCGACTGCTGTATCACTACGCTCTGATCGCATTTCTGGCGGCGGCAACGACGGTCGATTTTGATCAGTACATCGTTCCGGACCACATCACGATGCCGGGCATCATCGTGGGGGTCGCCGGCGCGACCTTGTTTGGCAATCTGCAACTGATGCAGGTCTGGGTTGACTGGAATCAGGCAAAATTTCCTGAAGGCCCGTACATCCCGCTGTGGATCAAAGAGCATCATCATCTGCATGGGCTGGCATTCAGCGTTGCGGGTCTAGTCGCCGGCGCGGGGATCACATGGCTGACTCGTGCAATCTCCCAGTGGGTCCTAGGGGTCGAGGCACTGGGGTTCGGCGACGTGACGCTGATGGCGATGGTCGGCAGCTTCCTGGGCTGGCAACCCGTGATCTTTGTTTTTCTGCTGGCGCCGGTGTGTGGCATTGCAACTGCCGTCACGTCGCGGCTGGTCTGGGGTCGACGCGCGTTGCCTTACGGGCCGTACTTGAGCTTCGCCACCGTGCTGGTATTGCTGACGTGGGTCTGGCTGTGGACCCCAACGCGGGATATTTTCGGCCACTGGCCGACGTTGCTCGGGCTTGCCGCGGGGATGATCGCTGGCATGGCCCTGCTGCTGGGCCTGCTGCGGGTTTACCGAGCAATTCCGGTGGAAACTCGCCGCCCGGCAGGTTGACGTGCCGCCAGCCACACCCCGCGGTCGCAAGTTAATTCCTCACCAGTACAAGTGCCGGATGTGGCCGCCATCCGTCCAACCCGAAACCCGTTCTGCGGTGGAATTCGCGTTTCGGGCCGGTTATGCTCATGGAAACGCACGATGCCTGAATCGGGCTCAGGCCCAGCATGAACAATTCGCCATCTACGGAGGACGAACGGCAGCGCGAAGTCACGCGCCTGATCCGTGCGGTGGTGGCCTTTAAATCGGCCTGGCAGGCGGCGGTGAAAGGATCGGCGCCCCCGCGACTCGAGACTTTTCTGAGTGCGGTTCCCGAGGCAGAGCCGGCAGCGTGCCTGCGCGAATTGCTGTCGATTGAGCTGGGGTTTCGCGCGAACCAGGGAGAGGTCCCCCGTCTGGCCGAATACCAGCAACGATTCCCAGACAATGCCGAGACGATTCAGGCCGTGTTTGCAGAACGTGGATTGGATTCCGCCAGGGAACGGTCGGTGCAACAGGTCGCTGCGGTTGCCCGCGACAAACCCTCGGCATCCCGCGACAGGCCATCGGAAGTCCGCGACAGGCCATTCGACGCTGCCCGGTCCGAAAAGCCGTTCGAACCGGAACGGTCAGCTGCCCCACTCAGTGGGAACTTCTCGCTCTCGATGGGAGGGGGTATTGAGGGACTCGACGAACTCGACGCCCCTGCGGCTCCTCCGGCGCCCGTCAGCCAGGCGCTCGCGCCGGGAACGGTACTCGGGAATTACAAGATTCTCGGACTGATCAGTCAGGGGGCGATGGGGGTCATCTACAAGGCCGAACACCGTCGCATGGGGCGCACGGTCGCGATCAAAATGATCTCGCCGTCGGCCCTGCGGGATGCCGAGGCCGTGCAGCGGTTTCATCGCGAGACCCAGGCGATGGCGCGCCTGGAGCATCCAAATATCGTCACCGCCCACGACGCCGATCAGGTCGGAGACATCCACATTCTGGTCATGCAGTACGTCGATGGCGACGACCTGTGGACGACCGTGAAGCGCAACGGGCCGTTGCCGCTCGACATGGCCGTACGATGCCTGGTGCAGACGGCACAGGGTATGGAGTACGCCCACCAGGCAGGAATTGTCCACCGCGACATCAAGCCCTCGAATCTGGTCATGGCCAGAAACGGGGTCGTTAAGATTCTGGACCTGGGACTGGCGCGCCTGGAATCGTCGCTGATGGAGGACGCGTCGTTCAACCCGAACCTGACCCAGGCCGGGAATATCATGGGGACGGTCGACTTCATGGCCCCCGAGCAGGCGCTGGACGCCAAAGAAGCCGACCAGCGGGCGGATATCTACAGCCTGGGCTGCACGTTCTACTTCCTGCTGACGGGCCGAACGCTGTTTGCCGGCGACACGATGATGAAGCGCATGATGGCGCATCGGTTCGAGGCCGTCCCCTCGTTGCGCGCGGATCGCCAGGACGTACCGGAACTTCTTGACTCCGTGTTCCAGAAGATGATCGCCAAAGAAGCGTCCGATCGGTATCAGTCGGTGACCGAGGTACTCGCCGATCTGGCGCCGCTTATGGCACCGAGCCCGTCGAATCGTGAAATCGATTTGTCGGCTTCCGATCGCAGGAAATTCTCTGCAAATCTGTCCCTCCAGCAGCCGTCCGCTTCGCAGATCGCCAAATCACCCGGCGTCCGACAACCGCCGCCCAATGTCGCTGCCGAACCGACCGCGCGCAACACGCAGATGGATACGCAAGTCAAGCCCGCCTCGGCTGATCGACCCGTTTCCGCAGTGAGGGAAGCGGCAGTCGTACTCCGCGGGCCCGCGGAGACGGCTTCTCGCAAGCGACGTCGGCTGCTCGGCGCGGCCGCTGTCTTAGGCCTGCTGGTGTGTGGCCTGCTGATGACACTGTCGATCGTCATTTACCTGGCGACCGATAACGGGACCTTCATCATCGAGGCGGCAGATCAGGAAGTCACGGATGCGCTGCACGGCACAGGACTTCGCATTTCCGATGTCAAACGGGGCCGGCCGTTGACGCTTCAGCCAGGCCGCCACACGTTGAAAACCGGAGAATACGTGATCGACGTCGCGGAGCTGCCGCCGAGAATCGAGATCAGCACCACGAAATTCCAAATCAAACGCGGAGGCAGGGCAAAGCTGAAAGTGACAGCGGCCACGCCAAGTCGTCCCGCAGAATAGTAAAACAAAAAAACCCGCATTCATGCGGGTTTCTTTGAGTGGAGGATACCGGGTTCGAACCGGTGACCTACAGACTGCCAGCCTGTCGCTCTCCCAACTGAGCTAATCCCCCGATGGCCGATCAAAAAACAACGGATCGGCCCACGCGCCCGGCGTTTAACCGGTTGACGCGACGCAAGTTAGCATCATTCCCGCCGCCATGTCAAGCAATTCTCGGCGGCGGCGATGGCCTCTCGCAAAGCGTGTTGCACGCTGCAATCCAGTATTTTACGCGATACGGACGGTTCCGACCAGTGGGCTCACAGCGACTTCAGGAGCTTGTCGGCCTCTTCGGCCTCGGGTGTATCGGTGTGCTGGGTCTTCAGCCGCTGGAGCAACTGTTTCGCAGCGTCCTTGTTGCCGGCGTCGATCAGCAGTTTCGCTCGTTTCAGCTCGCGCGCGGCTTCCGACTCTTTTTCTTTGGACTCTCCGGCGGCTTTCTTGCCCTCGCTGCCCTGGACGAAGCTCGGGAAATCGATGCCGTGAGCCTTCGACATGGCAAAGCGGACCTGCGTGAGGGCATTGTCAGATTCGGTGAGCTGCCGGTTGAGCGTTTCGATTTCGCGGGCCGTGACGTCCATCGCGCGGCCGTTGTTGCTGCGGATCGCCGCCGAGGAACGCGACCAGGCCTCACCCAGCCGGCGGTGAATGGCCGCATCCTGCGAGACGATATCGAGGAGCGACGCGTCGACGTCTTTAGTCGTCATCGCGGCGACGGCGGCAGCGAATTCGGCATAGCCGCGCGCGATCCGGTCGTGCAGCGCGATCTTGGCGTCTTTCGCCTTCGGAGCGGTCTTCGACGCGACGCGGGCCTTCGTTCGCAGCCTGGCCCAGTTATTCCAGAAGTCGAGCGTGGCGCTGGGGTTGCCCGAACCAGCCATCCCCCGTGCCGGTTTGGGAAGCTCCGAGAGTTTCTTGTCGGGCTTGCCGAGAAAGTTGAACGCCTCGAGCATCGACGCAATCTGCCGGGATGACGTGGCAAAATTGATGTTCTGCCCGCGCTTGTCGTAAAAGGTTGCCAGCCCCAGTACTTCGCCCGCCGAATCGACGATCGGTCCGCCGCTGTTCCCCGGTGAGATGGGGGCTGTCGTCTGGATCCAAAGCGAGTCGGCTTTGTAACCCAGTTGTGCGGCGGCTTCGATCTCTTTGCCCGTGCGGACCGCGCTGACGATGTCGTCGCTGATCGAACCCGACAGCGCAAGCGGGGCGCCGAAGGCATACACCGATTCGCCGGGTTTGGGGAGGTTGGAGGCGATCTTGAGAGCGCCGACGGCTTTTTCAGCAGGGATACTGGCGTTGAGGATCACGATGTCGGTGCCGGGAGAGACGGCGCAAAAGCCGGTGACGTCGACATGCGACTTGTCGTGAAAGACGACCTCCGCCTTCTCGGCCCCGGCGACGACGTGGAAGTTAGTGACGACAGTCCGCGCGTCGACGATGAATCCGCTGCCCATCTTGCCGTTTGCGCACTTGATCGTCACCACCCCCTTGCCGACCGTTTCAGCCAGTTTCTGGACAGCGTTCGGCTCGGCGCAATGGGCCGGCGGCGGGGCCGCCGCCAGCAGCGCGGCGCACAATACGGCCGAAACCTGCGCGAGGCGACCAACTCTCGATCTGCGTGGCATCCCGTCAATCCCTGGTCGTGTGAAGGAGCCGCGTGACAATTCTCATGTTATCCATTTTGCGCCATCTGGGTCCAGACGCTAACTTGTATGCAGGAGTCATGTGTCAGTTTGTCGCCTTTCGCTCCGCGAACGAGCGTCCGTTTGCAAAGCGAAAGGCGTCCATACGGGAAAACGACCCGCAGTCGCACGGGAATGTCGCCAGTTACAGTGTGCAAACGCCTGATTTTGTGAAGAAGTGGATGACAAATCATTGAACCCCCGAGTTCCGTAGCGGTAACGCCTGGTCGACCCCGCGTCGGCGAAATGCGCGCGGCTTGGTGACTGATCAGGCAGGACGGCCGGGTCGACCGCTGTTGTCAGACGGGCCGGGACGATCACTCATTCAAGCTTTCCGCATTGGTTAAATTCCGATCGGGAAATGACTTGCGCTGCGGAAGTCGCCTTGTCGAGATCGGCTGGCTGAGCTACGATCCCGCCCGTTCATGGCGGAATCGGGGGCGGGGGGGCCCGCGCTCGTCGAGAGTCAGGGATGATTCGTTCGTGTCTGTTGTGGGTCAAGCACCTCGTGTACGCCGTGGCCGTCCTGGCCATCCTGGCGTGCCTGATGGAGATCGGGCTGCGCGTCTACGACTCAGCCACGGCACAGGTAACGCGACGCGATCTGTATGATCGCGGCATGGTCTGCAAGAGCTGGTTCGTGCACCATTCGTTGAAGCCCTCGCGTGCGTTTGCCGCCAAAGATCCCGATTCGGGCCAGCGCGTGCGAGTGAACGTAAACAGCCTGGGACTGCGCGGCCCTGAGCCGGCCATGCCCAAGCCCCCCGGGACGATTCGCATCATCTGCCTGGGGGACGACGCGACGTTTGCCCCTACGATTCCGGAGGCCGACACGTTTTGCAGCCAGTTACGAGCAACTCTCACCGCCCGAATGGGGCGCCAGGTGGAGGTGATCAATGCCGGCGTGCCCGATTACTGCCCCTTGCTGTCGGCCCTGAAATTTCGCCACGAGCTGTTGGCCCTGGCGCCCGATCTCGTGATCCTGAATTTCGACATGTCGGACGTGGCGGACGATTACGAGGTTCGACGATTCGCCGTCGTCAACCGCGAGGGCACGCCGCTTTCGTGTTCGCACCCGGCGCTGGAAATGCCGCGGCAGGGGAAGAGGCCGCGCGAAAATGTGCTGTTGCTGCCGCAGTTCGCGAGGCAGAAAGTCAATGATCTGCTCGCCAATCGAACACTGGGAGAGTCGTCGCGGTCGATCGATTCGCCAAAGTGCCGTTATATGTGGCTCGACGACACTCCGCCCGACTGGTCGGTTTACATCGATCAGACACTCAGTCCGCTGCGTCCGCTGGATGATATGGCGCGGGGCATGGGGGCGAAGCTGCTGATCGCTGCCTGCCCGGCACCGTGGCAGGCGTCACCCCAGGCCAGCAATGGCGAGGGAGTGCGCGAACAGGCAGGCATCGGGAAAGACGCCTGCTTCAAGAGCCGACGGCCATTCGAGATCATCGGGCAGTTCTGCAAGACTAATCAGATCCCCTTCTGCGACCTCTCGCCGGCGTTTGCGGCTGACGGCCAGCCCGAGCGGCTGTACCAGAAAAATGCGGCCGCACTTTCCATCGCAGGCCATGCACTGTATGCCAGCAGTCTGGCCGAGTTTGTGCTGGAACAGGCCCATGCGCCGGCGTCGTCGCCCGGATCGCCGGGGCCCGCGAATCAGGTGCCGCAAGCCAGCTTGTCGCCGACGAGAAAATAGATGTAATAGACATTGGGGTGACTGAATGAATGCCATTGAAGCTGCACGCCATTATTTCAACCAGGCCGCCGACCACATGGGGTTGTCGCAGAATATGCGCAAGCTGCTGCTCACTCCCAAGCGGGAAGCGAAAGTGCAGATTCCCATGCAGATGGACAACGGCGAAATCGGCACTTTCATCGGCTATCGCGTGCAGCACGACGACGCGCGGGGGCCCATGAAAGGGGGGCTGCGGTTTCATCCTGAAGTCGATGCCGACGAAGTCGTCACGCTGGCGCAGCTCATGACCTGGAAGACGGCGGTCGTGAACATTCCCTACGGCGGAGCCAAGGGGGGAATCGCCGTTGATATCAAAAAGCTCAGTCGGGGCGAGCTCGAGCGGATTACACGAGGATTCATCGACAACATCCACGACATGATCGGGCCCGACAAAGACATTCCCGCGCCCGACATGGGGACGAACGCGCAGGTGATGGCCTGGGCCGTCAATCAGTACGAAAAGTACCACGGGTTCAGCCCGGCCTGCATCACGGGAAAGCCGCTCGAACTGCACGGGTCGGAAGGTCGCGAAGAAGCCACGGGGCGCGGCGTGGTGATCGTCACCGAAGCGGTCCTGAAACAGCTCAAGAAAACCCTGTCGGGCAGCACCGTGGCGCTGCAGGGCTTCGGCAACGTAGGCAGCTTCGCAGCGCGATTCCTGCACGAAGCCGGCGCGAAAGTTGTCGCAGTGACCGACGTGGCGGGGGGCGTGCGCAACTCGGAAGGGCTGGACATTCCGGCACTGACACGCTGGTCGGCCGATCACAACGGACTGGCGGGCTTTCCCGGCTCCGAGTCCGTGACGAATGACGAGCTGCTGCGGTCGGACGTGGACCTGCTGATCCCCGCGGCGCTGGGAGGCGTCATCACCGAGGAAGTCGCACGCGATGTTCGCGCAAGCGTCGTGGTTGAAGCGGCCAACAATCCTACGCGGGCCGAGGCCGACGAGATCTTTCACAAACGTAATGTCGTCGTCGTGCCCGACATTCTGGCCAACGCCGGCGGCGTTACGGTAAGCTACTTTGAATGGGTCCAGAACCGCCAGCACTTCCGCTGGGAGCTGGCCCGCGTTCGCAAGGAACTCGACCGCGTGATGGTCGACAGCTTCGACCGGGTCTGGAACATCGCGCAGGAGAAACACGTTTCGCTCAGGACCGCAGCCTACATCATCGGCATCGGCCGCGTGGGCCGCGCGACCGTTTTGGGAGGGATTTGATGACTACCGGAATGCTCGACGCTTCTCTCGACAAATGCCCGCTGTTTCGCGGCATGACCGCGTCGGAACGGCAGGAACTGCTGGGGATGCTCGAACTGCAGTCGTATCATCCGGGCCAGGCCATTCAGTCTGAGGGCGAGTCGTTCCAATACCTGTGGGTTGTGCTCAAGGGAAAGTGCCGGATCGTCAAGAAAATCCGCTCGGGCGAAGAGCGCGAGTTGACGGTGCTCGATGCGTACGGCGTGTTTGGGGAAATGTCGTTTTTCAACCCCGCTCCTCACTCGGCGTCGGTGCATGCCCTCACTGAAGTCGAGCTGGCCCGGCTGAGCCGCGAGAAATACGACATCTTGATGCGAGTTGGGTCGACAGCGGCCTGCAAACTGGCATTCAACACGATTGCCGTGTTGATCGACCGAGTCCGCAGGATGGACGACTGGATCGCCGACCACCTCGAATCGAACAGCGCCCCGGAACACCGCGAAGAATGGAAGGATTTCCAGTCGAAGCTGTATACCGGCTGGACGTTTTGAACGTTGTTCGCGATGTCGCACGCCCATTGCCACGATCATAGTCACCACAGCCTCGCTCCTGGCAGCTTTCAGCGGGCGTTTGCGATTGGCGTGGCCCTCAACGTGACGTTTGTCGTCATTGAAGCTCTGTGCGGTTTCTGGTCGCACTCGATGGCCGTGCTCGCAGACGCCGGGCACAATCTGAGCGACGTGCTGGGGCTTGTCATCGCCTGGGCGGCGGCCCGGTTGAGCGCCGTCGGGCCGAACGAACGACGGACGTATGGCCTGCGGCGTACGTCGATACTCGCGGCGCTCGTCAACGCGCTCGTGCTGCTGGTAGCCACGGGGGGCATCGCGTGGGAGGCCGTGCGGCGCTTCGCCGATCCGACCCCGGTCGCCGGGATGACGATGATGATCGTCGCCGCGGTGGGCGTGATCATCAACGGCGCGACGGCCCTGCTGTTCTTGTCAGGCCGGCATCACGATCTCAACGTACGTGGCGCCTTTCTGCACATGGCGGCCGACGCCGGCGTTTCGCTGGCCGTCGTCGTTTCCGGTGCACTGATTGCGTGGCGGGGATGGCTGTGGCTCGATCCGCTGATGAGCCTGGCGATCGTCGCGGCGATCCTCGCCAGCACGTGGGGACTGCTGCGCGATTCGATCAACCTGGCGCTCGACGCGGTTCCCAGGGGGATCGATCCGGTTCAGGTCCGCGAATACCTCGGAGCATTGCCCGGCATCACAGGCGTACACGATTTGCACATCTGGGGGATGAGTACGACCGAGACGGCCCTCACCGCGCATCTGGTGAAACCCGACGGCCAGATCGACGATGCGTTTCTGGCAGACGTCGAGCAGACGCTGCGATCACGGTTCGGCATTGTCCATGCCACCATTCAGCTCGAACGCGGCGACGCCGAACACGCTTGCGTGCTCCATTCCCCCCCTTAGCAAAGGGGGGCAGGGGGGGTCGCGTTGCTGGTGTGGTTACTCAGTCCAGCGAGCCGCCGGGTTGATCCCGGCGGTTTCAGGATGAAGAGCAGATCGCAGCGACGCATTCCTGATGATCCGGAAAAGCTATTTCAGCCGATACAGGCCCTGCTTCTCTCTCGCATCGTTCACAACCGCCATCGCGCGCGGTTCCTGTTGGAGCAGCTTCGTGAGTTGCGACGGCGTGCATTCCAGAATCGCGGCGGCTGCCTTGAGGTCGTGACCGCACGATGCTGAAACGTCAAGCGCCTCGGCCAGGATCGCCGGGAAATTGTCGTGCTCTGAGCTGACTGATATTTTGCCGCCGCGGCACCGCGAGCGCCACAGCGGGCTGGGTTGAAACGGGGCAGCGCACTCGAACCGCACTTCGACGGCCAATTTCAACCTGAGCCGAAAGATTGCGACCGTTCGGTTTTCATTCTGGCTGCGCCGTTCGCCCGCTTCTGCGACGAGGCCGGTCGGCGTGTGCTCGATGACGACGGCAGTCTCCACCTTGTTCCGATGCTGGCCCCCCGGCCCCGACCGGCGGGTCCGCGTGACCTGGCACGCGGCCAGCAATTTGTCGGCCGGCAGCGCTGCCGGATGAATAGAATTCGTCATAACACCGTCCATTCCGAATCGACTATATATATATTGAGTCGACGAACAGCAGCGCCAGCCCAGCGAGTTCGCCTCGATCAAAAAAGGCAAACGTAACAATGCTCGAGGTGTCTCCATTACCGCGCTTGTTTGCGATTGTTCCGGCGGCGGGGCACAGCCGGCGGATGGGGCGGCCGAAGCTGCTGTTGCCTCTGGGCGCGACCACGGTCATTGCGCGCATGCTGGGTGTACTGCGCCGACCTGAGATCGTGGAAACGATTGTTGTGATTCGCCCGGATGACGAGCCTCTGCGCGCCGCCGTGGCCGCGTGCGGCGCGACCACACTGCAACCGACGACGGCTCCACCGGAAATGCGGCAGAGCGTCGAGCACGCGCTGCAGGCCATCGAGCGGAAATTTGATCCGGCGCCGGACGACGGCTGGCTCCTGGCGCCAGCCGACCATCCGCTGCTCGACTCGGCGGCTCTCGATCCGGTGATCTCCGCGTGGACGGCAGCGACGCGAAAAATCGTCGTTCCGGTCCACGAGGGACGGCGGGGCCATCCCACAATTTTTCCGTTTGCGCTGGCGAAAGAAGTGTTTTCATTGCCGGCCGATCAGGGTCTCAATCGCCTGTTGCAAGTTTATGCCGCCGACGTTTTGTCGGTTGCAGTTGCTTCCGCGGCCGTCGTGACCGACCTCGACACGCCCGAAGATTATGAGCGGTTGCGCGATCGCCGAACGAGCTAAAGCACGATTGCCTCGTTACTCTGACCGCATATCAATCCGAAGGGCAAGCGACGACGTAACAACGCACTCCCTCGCTAGCGCTTCGGGTTGGTATCCTACCTTGAATTCCAGTGCGCGGCTCACCTAGACTCTGGTTATGTCCAGCGCTGAACCTGAAAACCCTTCCGCACAACTTCCCGACGAACTGCCGCCGGTGCAGCCCCCCTCGGCCGGCTTTATCATTCAGTTGTTCGTCGTGCCCGGCCTGATTGTGCTGGCGATCGTCGCCGTGTATGTGATGTTCGGGAAGCTGGCGACCGGGGAGCAGGATTGGAAGTCGCAGATCATCGAACTGCGGCACCCCAACGAGCATCGGCGGTGGCGCGGGGCCACGGGGATCGCGCAGATTCTGAAGGCCGACCAGGAGATCGGCATTGCCGGGCAGCGGCTGTCGGAAAACAGAGAATTTGCCCAGGCCCTGGCCGAATTGATGACCGACGAGCTGAAGCGGTCCACGCAGAGCGAATCGGATCTGAAGATTCAGGCGTACCTCGAACGGGCGCTGGGATTGTTCGATCTGCCCGACATTGCGCTTCCGCCGCTGGAGCTGGCGATGCGGCCCGGCAGAGATCGCGATGTCCGCAAAAACGCGATCCTGGCGGTCGCCGTCATGAGCGATCGGATGGCCGCGAAGAAGCAGCCGGTTTCGGAGCCAGGACTTTCCGACGAGTTGATTCAGGCGTCGCGCGACGACGATCCGTTGATCCGGCAACTGTCGGCGTACACGCTGGGGCTGTTTCCGGAAGAGTGGTCGGCATCGAGGCTGGAAGTGATGCTGGGAGACGGCGACTTCTGTACGCGGTCGAACGCGGCCTTTGCGCTGGCGCGCCAGCACGACGTGCGCGGATATGGCGTGCTCACGGAAGTCTTAAAGAAGGGGGCTCAGTCGCCGGCGACCGAAGCGGAAGGAAAGGGACCAGATAGCGAATTGCTGGTCGCGCTGAAGAACTGCCTCTCGCCCGCAATCGAAACCTGCGCGGCGAAATTCAGTCCCGAACAGCGGGGAGAATTGACCAGCCTGATTACGCCGATCGCCGAGCGGCACGACCTCGTCCGCATCCGCGTCGACGCCCGCGCGGCCCTCAACGCCCTGCGCGCAGCGCGCTGACGCGCCCGTCCCGTGCCTCCACTGCAAATCAGACATGCGAGCCGCCGGGTTTATCCCGGCGGGATCACTTGTTTAACCGCGACCCAGCGGGGAGCGCGTATCGAGTTACGACCGATACGCCTTGCTGCTCGACGCCCAGTGCAATGCGTGTCGTTGGTCGAGTTCCGTCTGCCAGCGTGAGTCGATCGGCCTGCGATACGCGCTCCTCTCCGAGTCGCGGTTGAACGAGGAGGCCCGAATAAGCCCCGCGGCCCGCCGGGGCGGTACGGTTCCGCGTTAAACTGGAACGAATTTCGCACTTGTGACGCCCAAATCCGGCAGGTCTTCGCCTCAGTTTCAAAAATCGGCAAAGTTCACGCAAGTTTTCCAGTATTCCTGAACTATGCTTTTGCGATATTCGGTGCCTTGAAACGAGAATCCGGCAGGGATGCTGTAACAACGGAAAACTTAATTGCAAAGGCCCGTCGGCCGTGCAAATAATGGAATACACTGAAATTCGGGTACTTTGAGAAGGTCCGGAAGATTCCGGTAAACCCGATCAGCGGCGCCTGAATCGCGAGGATTCGTCCAGACAAGGAGTTGACATCATGAAATGGAACGTTTTAGGGATGATTGCGGGCGTGGCTGTCGTGATGGCAGGGAATGGCCAGACGGCCCAGGCCAACGGCTATTGTGGCGGGGGCTGTTACAGTTGCTGCCCGACTACCTGCCAGCCTTGCTACACGACCTGTCGCGTCGAACGCCGCACCTGTTACCGCACGGTGCGAGAAATCGTTTACGACCGGCAGGAAGTGCAGTGCCAGCGGACGGAATATGAAACGGTCTACGAAGATCGCCCCATCACCTGTTACCGCAATGTGACCGAACGCAAAGTTCGTGAATGCCAGGTGCAGGTGGCGCGTCAAGTCTGGGATTGTTCCGAGCGCGAAGAACGGTACACGGTCTGTCGCCCCGTCTGGGAAACCAGCTATCGCGACTGCAGCTACACCGTCCGCCGTCCGGTCTGGGAGACGTCGACGCGCGAATGCCGTCGCACGGTGCAGCGGCCCGTGTTCGAGACCTGCGAGCGGGAATGCCGCCGCGTCGTGATGCGGCCGGTCACTGAAACGATCAATCAGGAACGCTGCTATACTGTGATGCGTCCGCAGACGTGCTACCGGAAGGTGCAGGAAGATTGCGGCTGCTGGTCGATGCAGCCGGTATGCGTGCCCGGACCGATGGTGCCTCGCTGCTGTCTCGACAACTGCGGATGCCCGCGGTGGTCGATGGTGCAGTCCCCCGGCTTCACCGTGTATCGCCCGACCTATTGCCCCAAGATCGTAGAACGCCAGGTCGCCTATACGACCTTCCAGCCTGAGGTCGTGCGTCAGAGCTGCCCCGTGCAGGTCTGCCGCTATATGCCGGAAGAAGTCGTGACGAAGATTCCCGTGCGGACGTGCCGCATGGTGTGCGAAGAAGTTGTGACGCAAGTCCCCGTGCGGACCTGTCGCTGGGTTGATGAAGTCGTGCCGAATCAGGTTGCGGTCCGCACCTGCCGGATGGTGCAGGAAGAATGCGTTCGCCGCGTTCCCGTGCGAACCTGCCGCACTGTCTGTGAAACGGTCACGCACCAGGTTCCGTACTGCGAAACCAGGCGTGAAGAGTACACGGTCAATCAACGCGTATCTCACTGCGTGGCGAAGCAGGTTCCGTACACGGTGACCCGCTGCGTCCCGCGGTGCGTGGAACGCCAGGTCGCGTACGAACAGTGCTACTACGTGCCCGAAACGATCTGCCCGTCGACGGCCTGTGCCGGCTGCTCGAGCGGCTGCAACACACCGAGCGATTCGACGACCAGCCCGGAACAGGTTCCGTACGAGACACAGAAGATCAATCCTCCGGAGCGAGTGGCGCCTGAGGCAGAACCGACGAAGGACGACGAGGCCACCAAGCCCGCCGCCTGAACGGTTCGTTCACCAGACATGCACTCCGACCGACCCGCGGGAAAGTTCCCGCGGGCCGTTTTCGTTCTTTGCCAGGCGAGCTCACTCGTAGGCGAACGCGTCGCAGAACCGCGAAAGTGCCCCGGCCGCTTCGAAGCGGCCGGGGCACTGCACGGGTAACTTGGCGCCGAATCGTGGGTTCCGCGAGCATTCCTTGGTACCATACGCCCAGCATCCTCGAACCAGGACATCCCTGAACCGAAACGAGAGACATCCCATGATTCGCTTGCGATTGGCTGCGTTGGCGTTGGTATCGGCGGCATTGGTGATTGCGGCGCTCCCCGTTTCGTCGCCGGCGACCGGCGACGATCAGCCGAAACTGGAGCCAGGGTTTCGCTCGTTATTCAACGGCAAAGACCTGACCGGCTGGCACAAGAACCCCGAGAAGATCGGCCACGGGGACGGCGGAACCTGGGAAGTCAAAGACGGTGCCATCACCGGCGAACAGGATCCTCCGGGGGGCGGCAACGGGGGTATCCTGCTCACCGACGAGACGTTCGGCGACTTCGAAGTGATCTTCGAGACGAACCCCGATTGGGGCCCCTGTTCGGGATTTTTCATGCGCAGCAACGAGAAGGGAAGCTGCTACCAGATGATGATCGACTATCACAACGATGGAAACGTCGGCGAGATTTATCGCGAGGGACTCGACGGCGTTGCCAACCGCACCTTCAACATTGACGGGATTTTTGCCGACGCTGATAAAAAGGTCCTGAAGTCGATCGTCGCCAGCAAAACCAAGCCCAAGAAGGAAGGCGAGGTGATCGGCGAGCCGCAGATCAATCTCGACGACTGGCCGAAGATCTGGACGCACGGCAAGTGGAACACGATCCGCTGCAAGGTGGTCGGGAACCCGCCCACGATCACGACCTGGATCAACGGCACGAAAATCACCGAGTACACGAGCGACAAGAAGTTCGAAGACAAGATCGGAGACAAGGGGCACCTGGCGTTCCAGGTGCACGGCGGCACCGGCGCCTGGCCGAAAGGCGCCAAAGTCCGCTTCCGCAATGTGCGGATTAAAGAACTGTAGGTCAGGCTTTCCAGCCTCACAGCGCTGTGCCTTGCCTGAAATTATTGGTACCCAAGGCCACCACCAACGGCGATCCCCAAAAGTGCAGCAGAAGTGTATCGCAAAGATTGTCGGATCGTACCTCGATCTGTTGGCATGAGACCGTTGTGTTTCCGGATTCCACATTGCTGTCAGGCTGGAAAGCCTGACCTACCTTGGCATGCCTCAAAATTCTCACGACGAACGGCTGGCGGAGCTGCTGGCCGGGCTCGTTGAGGAGGCTCGCGGCGGGCGGAACCCGGACATCGAGGCGGTCGCTCGCGAGCATCCGGAGCTGGCCGTCGAGCTGCGCGAGCTGTGGGGGGTGGCAGCACTGGCCGACGATCTGGCGATCCAATCGGGTGCGGCACAGGGCGATGGACTACCGACGGCCACGCGTGCCGGCCCCACGTCGAATGCCGGTGCAGGGCCCGCGGCAGCCACTGGCGTGATTGGGAATTACACCCTTCTCGACAAAATTGGCGAAGGGGGCATGGGGGTTGTCTACCGGGCCCGGCAGAACAATCTCGGGCGCGTCGTCGCCGTGAAGATGATCCAGCGCGGAGCGCTGGCTTCGTCCGCCGATGTGGCGCGGTTCCGGGCTGAAGCGGCGGCCGCAGCGAACCTCGAACATCCGCAAATCGTTCCGGTCTACGAGGTCGGCGAGCACGAGGGCCTGCCCTATTTCAGTATGAAGCATGTTGCGGGCACGACCCTCGCGAAACTCCTCGCCGAGGGCCCGTTGCCTCCGCGTACGACGGCCGAACTCTTGCTGCCGGTCTGCCGGGCGATCGCGCATGCCCACCAGCAGGGAATCATTCACCGCGACCTGAAGCCGTCGAACATCCTGATCGATGCCGACGGCCAGCCTCTCGTCAGTGATTTTGGGCTGGCCAAACGGATCGACGTCGATCGTTCCGCCGGCGCACCGGCCGAAGCCGAGGTCCTCACGCGGACAGGCGCCATCCTGGGAACGCCGAGCTACATGTCCCCCGAGCAGGCAGCCGGCAGCCGCGGCCGCGTGGGACCGGCCAGCGACATCTACAGTCTGGGGGCGATCCTGTACCAGTGCCTGACCGGGCGTCCGCCGTTTCAGGCGGCGTCGCCTGTGGACGTGGTGATGATGGTCCTCGAGCAGGACCCTGTCCTGCCGCGGATCCTGAATCCCAAGGCCGATGCCGATCTGGAAATGATCGCCCTCAAATGCCTGCAGAAGCCTGCCGACCTGCGGTACGCGAGCGCGGCCGCCCTCGCGGACGACCTGGCGGCCTACCTGGCAAACGAGCCGATTTCGGCGCGGTCGACGAACGTGACGCAGCTCGTCAGCCGCATCCTGCGAGAGACGCATCACGCGGGAATTCTGGAAAACTGGGGCGTGCTGTGGATGTGGCACAGCCTGGTGCTGCTGGTGCTTTGCCTGGTCACGAACTGGCTGCAATGGCGCGACGTCGAATCGCGGTGGCCGTATGCCGGTTTGTGGGTGATCGGGCTGGGGGCGTGGGCCGGGATTTTCTGGTCGCTGCGCCGCCGCTCGGGACCGATCACGTTCGTCGAACGGCAGATCGCCCACGTGTGGGGGGCCAGCATGATCGCGAGCTGCCTCTTGTTCGTCGTCGAGACGCTGCTGGGAATGAAAGTGCTGACGCTGTCCCCCGTCCTGCCGCTGGCGGGGGCGATGGTGTTCGTGATCAAAGCGGGCATCCTGTCAGGCGCATTCTATTTTCAGGCCGCGGCGAATTTCGGCGTGGCGCTGGTCATGGCCTGGATCCGCCACGCCGGCCTGCCGGATATTGGCCTCACGCTCTACGGCATCGTCGCCGCGCTGAGTTTTTTCATCCCCGGATTGAAATACTACCGGCAGCAGCGCTCGCGCTAAGTAGATGCGGCATCCTGCCGCATCCGCGCTGGACCGTTGATCTGAATTCCATCGCTAACGGGCATCAGCACCAGCCCGCGAACAAGCTCCGCGAAGCCGCCGAAGATCGGTGCCGGTGGTGCTAGAGTTCGGATCGGGAGCGCACGGCTGATGCGGCAGGATGCCGCATCTACATTCTTTTCACGCCCCAGGCCTGTACGATGCGGGGGAGGCTGACGAGGGTGTTTGGGGTGCGGGCAAATGCGTAGAGTTCGGCGATGATCGCGCTCACTTCGTCGCGCGTCGCCAGTCCGTCTTCGACGACCGAGTCGGCAATGTTTTCGAGCGTGATCGGGTTGATCAGCTTGATTTCACCTTCCATTCCGACCGGCTGCACCACGTGCACTTCAATCTTTTCGAGGCCGGCATCGTGCAGCAGGCCCGGCAGTCGCGGGCCGATATGCGGGTCTCCGCCGCGACGCTGCACGACGCGTGCGTACAGGTCGACATATCGTGTCAGGGCAGCCGATTCAGGATGCGAGAAGTGGCCTCGGAAGTCGATGTCTTCGACGACCACCAATCCGTCGGGGCGCACGGCGCCGCACATCTTTTCCAGGGCAATCGCCGGGGCGGCCAGGTGCGTGAGCAGGAAGCGGGTATAGGCGACGCCGAATTCCTCGCGCAAGTCGCCGTCGTGAATGTCCACGCGCCGAAATGTGACGTTTTGAAGATTGCGGCTTGCGGCTTCTTCGCGCGCGAGATTGAGCTTCACGTCGTCGATGTCGAGTCCCACGACGTTTCCGTGTGGACCGACGAGCCCCGCCAGCTCGAACGAGACGTCCCCTCCGCCGCAACCGACGTCGATACAATTCATCCGGGCGGCGACACCGACGCGCTCGAGCAGCCCCCGCGTCGTCGGTCGGAGAACGTTTGCCAGGAGCCGCAACCGCTCGCGCCCCGCGACCCCGCCGCGGATGACATATCGGCTGGCATCCATGCAGCAAATCCTTTCAGGTCGGTCCCGCCTGCCGGGCGGAACCTGATCTGCAAAACAAGTCGGTTCTCTTGCCGGCAATACGACGGCGATTTTTGTTTCGCGGGTCCGTTTTTGCTTGAGAGAAGCCCCGGCAGGGGCGGCATAGTTTAGCCAGTGGCGCGAGCCACTGGCTAAACTATGCCGCTGCTCCGCAGCTTTCTGTAGCCCTTGAAACGCATCGACGCGCAAATTTTATCGACACGACACGGTTGAACCCAGATCAATCGGGCCACAGAATTCAGGCGGATCAGCCCGTGGCCGATACTGCCAGCATCGGCGTCATCTACCTCTCAAGCGCACCCTTGCAGCGCAGCGGCAATCTACGAACCAGAGGCCTGCATCAATGACCTTCAAATTCAAGACCCGCCTGCTTGCCATCGGTTTCGTACTGGCCAGCCTGCTCCACAGCACACCTCCAGCACCGGCAGCCCCGCCGGAGAGGCGCGAGTACGACATCGTCGTCTACGGCGGCACGGCAGGTGGTGTCGCGGCGGCGGTGCAGGGGGCCCGTATGGGGAAGTCGGTCCTGCTGGTCGAGCCGGGCAGGCACATCGGCGGTTTGACTTCGGGGGGCTTGGGAGCGACCGACATCGGCAACAAGGCAGCGATCGGCGGCATTGCTCGCGAGTTCTATCGGCGCCTCGGCGCCCACTACGCCGACGACAAGGCGTGGACGCATCAGCGGCGCGCCGAATTCAAGGGCGGCCTCGCGCAGACGGGAGAAGCTGAGATGTGGACGTTTGAGCCCCACGTCGCCGAAAACGTGCTCCGTGCGATCCTCAAGGAAGCGGGAGTGACCGTGGTCTTCGAGAGACGGCTCAAACTCGCGGACGGTGTGCAAAACTCCGAGGGGCGAATCGCGGCGATCACGACCGAAGACGGCGACATTTATGCGGGGAAGATGTTCATCGACGCCACGTACGAGGGGGACCTGCTGGCCAAAGCCGGCGTCGTGTACACTGTCGGCCGCGAGGCCAATGCCCAGTACGGCGAAACGCTCAACGGCGTGCAGACGGCCCACGCCATGAAGCACCAGTTCCTGAAGCCGGTCGATCCGTTCCTCAAGCGTGGCGACGCTTCGAGCGGGCTGCTTCCTGGAATTCACGCCGGCGAGCCGGGCCGCGACGGCGAGGCGGACCGTCGCGTGCAGGCCTACAACTTCCGTATGTGCCTGACCGACGCGCCCGAAAACCGCCTGCCGTTTCCGAAACCGGCCGGCTACGATCCGCTGCGATACGAACTCTTGTTGCGGTACATCGAGTCCGGCGTCTTCGATGCGTTCTGCTCGAACCTGCCGATGCCGAATCGCAAGTCCGACTGCAACAACTGCGGCGCGTTCTCCACCGACAACATCGGGATGAACTACGACTATCCCGAAGGAGACTACGCCGGGCGGGAAAAAATTTTCCAGGAGCACGTCGTCTATCAGCAGGGGCTGATGTGGTTCCTGGCGAATGATCCGCGCGTGCCGCAGACGATTCGCGACCAGATCGGGCGCTGGGGCCTGTGCCGGGACGAATTCCAGGAGACGGGGGGCTGGCCGCACCAGTTGTACATCCGCGAGGCGCGGCGGATGGTGGGCGCCTACGTGATGACGCAGCACAACTGCCAGGGGCGGGCGACTGCCGACGATTACGTCGGCCTGGCGGCCTACACGATGGATTCGCACAACACGCAGCGCTACGTCAAAGACGGCAAGGCAATCAATGAAGGAGACGTACAGGTCGGCGGGTTCTCTCCCTATCCGATTTCGTACCGGTCGATCGTCCCGCGGGAGGCCGAGTGCACGAACCTGCTGGTCCCGGTGTGCCTCTCGGCGACGCATATCGCCTACGGTTCGATCCGCATGGAACCGGTGTTCATGGTGCTGGGGCAATCGGCAGCGACGGCCGCCTCGCTGGCGATCGACGGGAAGACGACCGTACAGAAGGTCGATTACGGCAAACTGAAAGAACGCCTGCTGGCCGACAAACAGGTGCTCGCCTGGACCGGCCCCACGGCGCGCGGGCGCGACCCCGGCAAACTCGCGGGCCTGGTGCTCGATGACAGCCGGGCCACGATCAAGGGGGACTGGACTAACAGCTCGGCAATCGACGGCTTCGTGGGCGCCGGATACCGCCACGACGGCAACGCCGGCAAGGGAGACAAATCAGCCCGCTTTGAATTCCAGATCGAAAAGCCGGGCCGCTACGAAGTGCGGGTCGCCTACACCGCCAATCCGAACCGGGCCACCAACGTGCCGGTAACCGTCGTGTCCGCCGATGGCGAAAAACTGCTGCGTCTCAACCAGCGCCACAAACCCACGAAAGACGGCTTTCAGCCACTGGGCACTTTTCGTTTCGAAAAATCAGCCAAGGTCACCATCTCTAGCGCAGCCACCGACGGCTACGTCATCATCGACGCTGTGCAGCTCGTGCCGTCGAGGTTCGAAAAGGGGACGCAGCTCTTTGATTCCTGTTTGCGCTAAGGAAAGGCGTCCCCTTTTCGCACTTCGTATGGGACAGAGAATCCCGTTCAGCGTAACA
>JACQFH010000233.1 GCA_016200145.1 Planctomycetia bacterium
AGCGCGTTGTTCGTCACCCCACCGGCGCTGCGCAGCAAGGCACCGATCCCGTCGAAACACAAGACGAAATCCTGGTCCTCTTGGCCGATGAAGAATCGAAGCACGGCGGCTAGCGTGGCGCGGCTCTCTTCAGGCGGCACGTTTCCGCACTCGATCAGGAGGAATCGCCTGGTGGCCAGGCTTGGCCACCTGCCCAAAGCGCTCTGTCGCGCCAATTCGCGGACGAGCGTCGTCTTACCAACCCCTTTGGGGCCGGTCACAAGGACATGCCTGCTCCGCCGCCGTGACAGACCCCGTGCGGCGGCAGTCAGCGCTCGGTCAAATACTGTCGGTGTACCATCGGCCGGGAAAGAGCCCTTGACTGGTGCCGGCAGGTCGCCATTCCTGGCCCGCAGCGACAGGTCCTCAATCGGAAGCGGGCAGCCCATGAACGTGAACGGCTCGCTCGAATCCGGCGCGCCGGGACGGTGATTGGTCGAACCGCGGATCGTGGCAGACATTTGGGCACCCGTTCGGAAGTCGAAGTTGAATGAACAGTGGAAGATCGGTCGGTAGGTGTTTGACGCCTGTCAACTGCCAAACCGCGTCAGCCGGCTGGGCTGGCCTGCCCCGCACCGCGCGCGGCCCATTTTCCAAGGGGACACGCCATGCACCGCCATTGCGCATGAAGGGCAACGTGACAGCCGCATTCAAGGCAAACGCCCTCCTGCTGGCGCGGGCACGATTCGCAGACGGCTAGCCGGTTAGAAAATTCATCGGCCGAGACCGTCTGGAGGCCTCCGTGGACGAACGCGGCCGCCGAAGCTGCCATATCCCATAACTGCTCGAGCAATTGCTGGGGAGAAGGGGCTCCTGGCTGTTTGGAACCTTCTCTGTCAGGACGATCGTGGCCCGCTCCAGGTGGACTTCCTGGAAACCGAAATGGAAAGGGAATCATGAAGAGTGCTCCAGTGCCAGTTGCAATTGGTCCTTCGTCGCGGGGGAATCGGGACGTAAGTCGAGTGAGCGGCGGAACGAACGGGCCGCGGCGGAGTATTTTCGGCCGTTCAGGTAAGCCGTTCCCAGGTTGTGATACGCGGCCGCGTCATCCGGATCGCAGGCGACGAGCCGCTCCAGGGCACCCTCCGCTGCCTCCGGCGCCACCCGTTCAAAAAGCATGCGGCAGCGTCGTCGCAGCGGCTCGTCGTCGCCGTTGAGCTCCGTCTCGGCCGCGTCGAGCTCGCGGAGGGCCGAATCGATGTCCCCGGCCTGCTCGCGCATCCGCGATACAATCAACCGGGCCTCTCCGGCGAGATCCTTGCGGCGTCGGGCGTCGTTGACGAGTTCCGACAGGGCGGCCGTCCTCCCCTGGTTCAGGAGGACTTCCGTCAGGCCTCTCCAGGCGGGGCGATAGTTTGGGACCTCACTGACGATCAGGCGCCACTGCTCTTCGGCCTTGTCGAGCCGTCCCATGTCGTCGTAAACGATGGCCAGGTTATGCCGCGTCTTGAAGCCGGCCAGTCCCTGATCGATGCTCGAAAAATGCCTCGGTTCCTCTCCGTTCAGCACGCGCAGGTAAGTCTCTTCGGCGTCGGCCAGCCGGCCGAAGTGATGATGGACCATGGCACTGCGGAAGAGCAGCTCCTTGTCATCGGGATACAGCGAAAGTCCCCGCTGGCAGGAAGCCCATGCGTCGTCATACCGACCGGCCTGGCTGAGGCTGCTCACCAACAGCGCATAGGCCTTTCTCAAATGCGATTCGTCGGGTGTCGACACGGTCAGGCAGCGCTCCAGGTAGCCGATCGCCTCGTCGTATCGCTTGGCGTCGGCATACGTCATGCCCAGGTTGAACAGCACGAACGGATGGGTCGGTGTCTCCTCCAGCTCGCGGTGCAGGATCCTGAGGTCGCGCTCGAGTTTCCTCTGAAACCCCTCGGGCGAATGGTCTGAACCGGAGTGGCGGACATAGATGTCGGTCCATGCCACGTCACCTCCGGCCCGGCGGATTGCCGGGAGCAGCTGCTCGTGAATTCGACCTTCGAACCGCAGGTCTGGCCGATTGCGAATCAGCTTAACGTGATCGACGGCCGTCACGTCCAGATTCCCCTCGTCGCCGGCGCCGGGGCAGTGGACCTGCACAATGTATCCCAGAGTATTTTCCTGATGCGGGCCGTCAGCCAGGGTGCGCAGTTTCTGACCACACTCCGCCGAGATCGTGTCGTCCGAATCCATCCAGAAGATCCACCGGCCGCGCGCGTGCTTCAGGGATTCGTTCCGTGCGGCCGAGAAATCGTCGCACCAGGGAAATGCGAGCAGACGTGCCCCATATTGACGGCAGATTTCGGGCGTTTTGTCTTTCGAACCCGTGTCGACGACGACGATTTCGTCGACCCAGGGGCGGATCGATTCGAGTGCCGCGCCGATCGTCGTTTCGTTATCCCGCTCGATCATGCACAGTGACAACGTGATGATGTCGCGTTTCAGCAACAGATCGCCCGCGGGTGAAAAACAGAGTACGAAACGTGGGCGGTCTGGCTGAGTGCGAAGTGGTGCGTCGGAGTTCGGCGGCGATTCGGCTGGAATGGGCACGGTTGGGCGTGCGATCGGTGCTGCTGGCTGGCCGTTGGCGGCAGGGCTCCCCCGAGTCGATCCGTGAGTGTTGTCTGCCCGGATTGCCGTGCCGAACGGTGGGCCACAGGGAGGCTGTATTTCAGAACCGGAATCCCGACCGGCACCCGGTTGCACTGCTTCTGCAGGCGTGTGCTCGCCTGGGGGAGGTTGGGGTTGGCCGCCTGACGAACGATCGGCAACCGAGCCGTTCCCCGAACGCTGTTGGTGTGTGCCGCGCCACTTCTCCTCGAATTTTCGGCGGTTCTCATCCAGCAGTTTTCCGAAGTCGATTCCGCTAGCCAAGAATGTCCGGCTGCCAAAATGGTGCACAAACGCGTCGCAGGCGATACACGCCCGGTAGCCCGCCTGCCGGGCCCGCCGGCACAGGTCATCATCCTCGAAGTTGCCGATTCCGAACCGTTCGTCCAGCAGGCTGATCTTGTCGATCACCTCCCTTCGGATCAACAGGCAAAAGCCGACGAGGCGATCGGTCTCGATCGTCTGCCGGTGATGATCCACAGCCCACTGCTGGGCGAACGGGTCGATGCCTTCCAGCCGGTCGTAGGAAAACGATACCTGCTGTTCGCCGCTGATGTTATTCGAACAGGGGCCGACCAGGCCGACCGACGGATCGCTGTGAAGCGCCGCCAGCAGTCTCTCGAGCCATTTCGTCGTTACGACCGTGTCATTGTTGAGCAACAGAATATTCCGGCCGGTGGCTGCCAGCATTCCCTGGTTGGCCGCCGCCGGAAAGCCGCGGTTCTCGAAATTCAGTATCAGCGTCACGTCGGCGCACGAACGCAGGAATTCCACCGTCCCGTCGGTCGAGCCGTTGTCGACGACGATCAGCTCGAAATCCTCCGGAGTTCGCGAGCGGATGCTGTCGAGGCAGAGCCGCGTGTATTCGAGCTGGCCGCAGGTCGCCAGGATGATTGACGTTTTTCCGTAATCGATTGTGGGTGCCTGTGCCGGTTCCGCGTGCGACTCGGTTGGCTGCGCCGAGATCGGCCGCGCGACACTGTCGAGAATCGTTCGCATCCGGTGCAGATAGGTGTGCCGGGCCAGTACGGCCTGGCGGCCTCGCTCGGCAATTTCCTCGCGCAAGGCCTCCTCGCGCAAGTAGAAGTCGATCTTTTCCAGGAGCTCGGCCGGATCCCGGTAGGTCGCCAGATGGATCCCGTCGCGGAACAGTTCGTCCTGGCCGTTGCTGCGCAGGTCGTTCGTGAGGAGCAGCGAGCCGCTGGCGAGCGCCTCAAAGACGCGCATGTTGATGTCGTTTCGCAGACTGCGATTGAAGACAATTCGCGATTCCGAATACGTGCAGGCCATGTCCATGAAGAATCGCTGCCCGATGAATGAGTTCGGGAATTTTTCGTGGATCAGCCGCAGCAGGTCTTCGCGCGGGCCGGGAAACAGATTGCCTACGAAGGAAATGTCAAACTGTTTTGGCAGATTGTGTTTTGCATGGATTTCGGGGTCACAGGCCAGGGGCAGCCACATGGCGTTCGAAATCCCCCGTTCCCGCAAACGCAGGGCCCCGTCCTTTTGCGCGGCAAACACGAAGTCGACAGTCTGCGCCCGTCGCAGCTCCCGCTCGAAATCCATGTGCGTGTCGATCGCCCAATAGGCCGAGGGGCGGAGATCGCCCGGAATGAGATAAGAGAGCCCATCATCGATCGCCAGGTACAGGTCGAACTTCTGTTTCTGCAGTCTGGCGAATTCGGTCGGCAGGAAATGCTCCACCTCGACCAACTGGCCCAAGGCGCGGCGACAGTAGATGCCGGTCGTATCGGGACGTGCCGTATTGTCGAAGATCACTGCGACGCGATGGATGGGCATGATCTGGTCACCTCTTCGCGTGTTGGGCCTCGCGCCAAATGGTTGCCGGGACATCCAGCGCCAGCCCATGCTGGGTCTCGAAAATCCTCATGCGGCGGCCGGCAATCTGCTGAAAGTCGAGCTCGGGATTCAGCGGATTGTCGATTCCGAAACGTTCGGCGAGGACATACCGCTCCCACACTCCCGTGTCACTGTTGATGTGGGGATCGTCGCGGCCGATCAGCATCCGCGGGTTGCACAGACCGCGCGTGCAGTCGTGGACGGCGAGGGCCCAGTTTGCCGGATGTTCGGCCGTTTCCCGCACGACTTCACTGAGGAGTGGATAGGGATGGACGTCGCAAAACACCAAGCCCCCCGTGAACTGGTCGAGCACTTCGCTGCGGAATCGGCCGGTCAAGTCCTCCAGGCAGAATTCGATTTCGTCACGGCCAACATGCTGCAGCTCGTTCGTCACGTCGTAGCTGACAACCCGCAGCCCCAGCCCGAGGAAATTCTGAAGGTCGACCAGACGCCTCGTCGACTTTCCGTGCTGCGTTCCCAACTCGACGATCACTGCAGGCCGGGCGAGCGACAGCAGGATGCCGATCAGGAAGGCTTCTTCGGTGGAAAGGGTTTTCAGCTCACCAAGCCTCGTGGCATACTCCTGCCGCTCGGAATATTGACGATAGGTTTCCCACATCCGGGCCAGTTCGGCCCGTTCCATTCCAAAGAATGTGGAAGCGTCTGCCAGCAGCTGGGAAGTGTCGACTCGCGCCAGCAATCTGGGTGTGTAGCGGGTCTCACGAACGCTCGGACGCTGGGCGAGTGGACTCGGATTGGCGGGTCCATTCCGATCCGGTCGAGGCGAACTCATCCCCGTGACCCGCAACGGCATCAATTGTTTGTAATGACGGTTGATGATCACGTCCCACGTAAAGTGTTCCTCGAACCGCTTGCGGCCTGCTTGTCCCATGCGGCGGCGCAGCTCGGAATCGTCCAGAAGCGTCTCAATTTTGGCGGCGAGGTCGTCGACATTGCCTGGTTCGCACAGCAGTCCCGTCGTGCCATCGGCCACGGTGAACTGCAATCCGCCAATCCGGCTGGCGATGACCGGTTTTTCGGCGCCCATCGCTTCGACGGCAGTGCGCCCGAGTGCCTCCTCGGCGATCGTGGGAAAGACCAGGATGTCGGCTTTGCGGATCTCTGCAGGGAGCGCATCTTGGGACTGCCAGCCGATGTAGCGAGTGAATTCGTCCACCTGGCCGACAGGGTCGGCCGTGGCGACCAGCTCGAAATCGCGCCTTTTTCGCCAGAGTTTTTCACAGGCGTCATGCACCACGCGAAAACCCTTCATGTATTCGTCAACCAGGCCGGCAAAGATCAGACGCGATGGCGCAGATGGACCGGGGCACTGACCGACGGGGCCTTTGCCACGGGAAGCAGGTGCTTCGTTGCCGTTGCGAGCAGTCTGCCCATTTTCAGCCGACGACCGCGGAAACCTCGCCGGGTCGAAGCCGCTGGGGATGACGTGAACTTTCTTGGCGAACGGGGAGACCATCGCGGCGACCAGCGGATTGACGACGAGCACCCCCTCTGCCTCGGCGAAGGCTCGCAGCAGCATTTCGGTGTAGGCGGCTGTCCCGTAGCCGGACAGAGCCCGTTCTGCCTGATGGAGCATTCCTGAATGGCGGCTCTGCGCGGCAACACAGTCACGACAAATGTCGGGGGTCGCCAGCTGGTGCCGCGGGCAGGCTACAATTTCGCCCTTTTTCCCGACCAATAGGCGAACGTTATTGAGCGGGCACAGGCATTCCATGGCCGCCAGCCGGAGAAAGTAGCGATAGCCGCGCATCGCCTCGGCCAAAAGTGGTTTGGAGTTCCACGTGTCGGTGATGATCACGAAATCCGGTGCGAAGGTGTCAACCGCGTCCCGGAATCTCTTCTGAATCGCGGCTGCGTTCCAGGTAGATGCCTGAAACTCAAGAGGCACGCTGGGGACGCCAGTCGATTCGCTGACGTTTCCCAGTCCCCAATCGGGGAAGACAGCATAGAAATGGCGCACGTCGTATCCGGCGCGGCCAACGAATTTACCGAGCTCCGCCGTGTGCACCGTTCCACCGCCGGTGGAAGGCCAATTGAACAGCAAACTCAGAATGGCTACCCGCGTCGGCCCCGATTCTCTTCTTTCGTCTGGCAATGAATGGAAGGAGGAATCGATCGGTTTCGCGACGGGTTTCTGGCTGGCGTCGGAGCTGTCGAATGGTGACGAATGCGGGATTTGATCGCCGATTTCCGCGGACTGGGAGTCAATCATCGCCAGGTTGTCCCGTGCGCTGGCTAGCTGGCTGTCCAGGGCTAGCGCTTGAACAAACCGCCGTCGAGCTGTCTCAAAATCGCCGCGCGACGCGGCGAGCGCGCCCAGATTGTTCTGAATTACGGCATGGTCAGAGTTGCAATGAAGAACTGGCAGAATCCGTTGAAACGCCCGCTGTGCGGCCTGCAGATGTCCAGATCGTACAGTTCCGCACGCTTCCAGGTACCGGGCATCGGAACGCACATCTCCACGCCGGCCGGAGGCCGACGCACGACGGCGACGTCTGCGTGACGAACGTGACATGGGTGTCTCCCGTTCAGGATGCGATTCGCTCCAATCGTGGTACAGCGCCACGGAACGTCCGGTGCTCGGCCAGGACATCCTCAATGATGCGGCGTGCCCGCATGGCCACGCGCCGCCGTGACAGCAACTCGGCAAGGACAGCCCCGAACCGACGGGTTTCTTCCCAATACTCTGCCGACAGCCAATAGCCTTGGTCTTCGGGATCGGCCACCGTGAACCCCATCTCGGCGAGATGATCGGCGACGGAGCTGTCGCCGTTCATCGCCAATGGCACGCCTGCGGCGAGGAAGTCGATGGCCTTCGCAGGGGGTTTGTGCTGCGACCGAAAGTCGGTTCCCTTGATGTCGATTGCAGCCGATACCTGCGGCAGCAGTTGAAGATGGCGCTCGGTCGACCAGACCTCCATCCTGATGTCGATCCCCGTATTAAACCCGTAGTCGGCGGGACGCATCGGCAGACTCGGGTTTTCCGGGTTCGTCAAGACGATGAGCGGCCGCTGCAGATCATGCGTGTTGACCCAATCGACGAAAGGCGGCAAATTTGTCCGGACTCCGACCCACAGGATCGGGCCGTCCGGAATGTTCACCGATTGCGGTTTTCCCGCGAATTTAACGTGGTGGTCGAGAAACTTTACGGCGCCATACGACGCGAAATACTTTCTTAAACGATTGCAATGCACGACGATTCGGGCGCATCGTGAGAGCCAATCTGCGTCGGCGTCAATTTCGGCCACGCTGCCGTAGCGGTCGACCGGACAATAGATGACCGGTGCCCGCGAGGCGGTTTGCCAGTATTCGGTCGGCAGGGCATGCTTGACGACAAATACGGCGTCCGCATTCGGCATCTCGCCTAGATCGAACAAGACGGTCGAGAACCAGCTTACGAGCTCCTCCTGAAGGTCGGCCCCAAGCCATTCCCACGACCCCCATCCGGGCATAACCGGGCCGAGAGCAATCCTCGGTTGAACGAGATCGGAATGGAGATTGTTTGCGGCCATCATACGTACCTCGTGCGTCGGATTCCAACATCCCGGCCCATGCCGGCCTCTACCAATAACATGTCTGTTTTGCGGACCGGTTGTCCCAGATTTTTTCGAAATCTACGGATTTCTGAAAATCCGACATTCATTCGCACGATGAGACGTCAACAGTCGCGCGCGGAACTGCCGTGGCTTGCCCGCACCCACAGTACGGGTATCAATGGCTCTGGGCCATGTTGCGTCGGGAGTGATTGGTGATGAAACGGAAGCGGATCTACCCGCTGTGGAAGCAGGAAGGGCTGAAAGTGCCGAAGAAACAGCGGAAGAAACGGCGGTTGGGGAGCAGCGAGAATGGCTGTGTCCGGCAACGCGCCACGAGGAAGAACCAGGTCTGGGCCTGGGACTTCGTGCACGACTACACGACGGACCGCAGGGCATTGAAGTGGCTGACGATCGTGGACGAGTACTCGCGGGAGTGCCTGAGGATGCATGTGGCACGGAGCATCAATGCTCAGGACGCGATCGACGTTCTGGCAGAGCTGTTTGCAATGCGGGGCGTACGCGAGCATCTGCGAACCGACAACGGTCCGGAGTTCATTGCGACGGCGACGCGTGACTAGTTGAAGCAGGTGAACGTAGGGACGCTGTACATCGAGCCGGGTTCCCCCAGCGAGTCCGCCGCAGAGACGGTACTCTCATAACAACTGGCACAAAGAACGGGGGCAGCTAACTGATCAAGCCGCACAAAAGATGGCGGATGCAGCGCCGGTCGCGTCGTCTGCGACGACCGGCTCGGTGGTCTCCTCAGGCACTATCGCCGCCAAACGGTGTACGGGTCCACAATGTGGGCCAAATACCCAACTTTCGGGTGGTGTCCGATGATCTGCCCGACAGTACCAAATTCCGCACCCCCGAGACGAAGTTGTAGGCCGAGATTCGCGGTGGTTTGGTTCGTATTCCGAGTTACGCGGTCGCGTGACGCAGCCGGAAAACGCGACAATCGCCGTGATCCGATGAACAGACGATTTTGCATTGTGAATTGGAATGAGAGGAGACATTGAAATGTCGAGTCTACGGTGGAGACAATAAGCGAGCGCTAATCGCAGTCACCATGCGTATCTCAATCAGACGTCAGTCCCACATCAGACGCCACCATTTTGCTTTCGAGCATGTCAAGAAAGCCGTCCACAATCACATTGGATAATTCACCATCAGCAGCCAAGTGCCTCGCCACTTTGTCTTTGATTGATGCTGCCACACCAGACTTAAGATGCTGGTCCATCCAAATTGCAAATACCACAGACCTCCACAGAAGCCCTCGGGCAATTTCATCCGGAAATGAAAAGCACGCATCAGTTGCATCTGCTACCAAGCGAGGCCAGTCTGGCACTATTCGAATGCAACATCGACACAGTTCCCTCAGCCTCTTGATGTCTCCGCCACTCACATGCCCCCAAGCTGAAGGAACCGTTAAGCGACGCATATCATCACGTAACTGCTTCACGTCCATATTATGCACACATTGTCGATTCCAAGGCACAGGGCCAACTCTGGACGATTGCATTACATCGGAATATGCCCGGTCACGGACGGCAGTTCGGTTAACATTCACTTGATAGTCCTATATTGATCGCGACCCAACCGTCTCGTGCCTAGTCTGGTCCACCGTCAGGTGGGTCAGGTAGCAGACTGTCAATTTCGTGCTCAATTGCCTTGTTTCTTTTTGTGAGTTGGTCGATAAGATCCAAGATATTCTGAATGCGCTGTTCTTTGTAGTCTTGAAATCCATACTCGCCCGTTTCGTCAAGTGGATTTGACGGCTGCTCCCCTTTGATATTCTCCAATTCCTCTTGTAATTTCAGTATGTTTGTTCTGTTCCTTGCTCGTTCAGCATGCAATTGCTTGATAAGTCTTGTAAGGAGATTTTCTGGAGCATTTGAAGCGCTCTTGGGTGGTTCTGGTGTCGTGCCCGGTTTCGCGGCCGGTGCGTCAGTACTCGGAGCAGGCGGTGGAGGCTTCGGCTCTCCAACTGGCGCATTTGCAATTGTACCAGGTTTCGCAGCTGATGTGCCAGTGTTCGGCGACGGCGAAGCGGGATTCGGTCCTCCTCCACCAGTTGCCGATGTGCTTGGAGGAGTGCTCGGCGCGCCTGCGCTTCCTGCGCTGCCAGAACCTCCCGGTTGTGGCATTCCTTGTACACCTGTTCCACCTTCAGTGGGAACGGAAGATCCAGCACCTGCTTGTCCGGGCAGGACGGTTTCGCCTGGGGCACCTCCGCTCACACCGCCTGGGCGTCCACCGCCTCCCGGTGTTTTCCCAGGTGGGATGTTGACGGCGTTTCAAAGTGGCGGCGCTGGGCGGCCGAAAATGATGGCGCTGGGTTGTTGAAGGTCTCCAAGTTACAGAGGTTGTGTCGCGGGAGAGATCACAGCGGTCGACCAGGCAGTTCAGTCGGTCCGTCTTCGA